>JAYUHQ010000369.1:0-3089 GCA_043766895.1 Aestuariivirga sp. | reverse complement strand
CCACCAACGTAGCACGTTGATCAGCTGGTTTGCGCTGTGGGCTGGCGTATTGCTCAACCGTTACAGTTTTTGCCGTCGACGCCTTTGCGGGTGAGGCTTTTGCTGCTTTTGCCATGATCATATGTCCTTAGTCTGCAACCAACTCAGAGCCGCGGCTACGCAACACTTCGCTTACTTTTTTACCACGACGGCTAGCCACCGAACGCGGTGATGTCTGCTTCTTCAATGCATCAAACGTGGCGCGAACCATGTTGTATGGATTTGAAGAACCCGTGGACTTTGCCACAACATCGGCCATGCCAACTGATTCAAACACAGCGCGCATTGGGCCACCGGCAATAACGCCAGTACCTGCAGGAGCCGTACGCAGAACCACTTTGCCAGCACCCCAACGTCCGTTGACGTCATGATGCAAGGTGCGGCCCTCTTTCAAAGGCACACGGATCAAAGCGCGTTTTGCGCTTTCTGTGGCTTTGCGAACAGCTTCAGGCACTTCACGTGCTTTACCGTGGCCAAAACCTACACGACCCTTTTGGTCGCCAATAACAACAAGTGCTGCAAATCCGAAGCGCTTACCGCCCTTAACAACTTTTGCAACGCGGTTGATGTGAACCAACTTATCGATGAATTCGCTATCGCGTTCTTCACCCTTATCTTTACGTTCACCGCGCTCGGAGCGTTCTTTAGCCATGCTAATGCCCAATCGTCCTTAAAATTAAAACTTCAAACCAGCTTCACGTGCCGCGTCGGCCAAAGCCTTCACGCGACCATGATAAATATAGCCACCACGATCGAACACCACTTCGGCAATACCAGCCTTCACAGCGCGTTCGGCTACCAATTTGCCAATCGCTGTTGCAGCTGCTTTATCAGCACCGGTTTTCTTGGCTGTCAAAAAGCCTTCTTCCAATGTTGAAGCCGAAGCGACGGTAACACCTTTGGTGTCGTCGATCACTTGTGCATAGATATTCTTCGATGAACGGAATATCGAAAGACGCGGACGTCCGTTCTCGCGGCGCGCTAGGGTCTTGCGAACCCGAGCTTTGCGAAGCGCCATAGCATTTTGATTGTTTGCCATTGTGCTGTTCCGTTACTTTTTCTTACCTTCCTTGCGGAAGATCTTTTCATTTGCATATTTCACGCCCTTGCCCTTGTAGGGTTCTGGGCCACGATATTCACGAATTTCGGCGGCTACCTGGCCAACGCGCTGCTTATCAATGCCGCTCACGATGATTTCGGTTGGCTTTGTCACCTTGATTTCGATGCCTGCTGGAACTTGATAGTTCACATCATGGCTGTAACCAAGATTAAGCTGCAACACTTTGCCGTTCAACGCTGCGCGATAACCCACACCGTTGATTTCGAGAGTCTTAGAAAAACCTTCAGTTACACCTTTGACCATATTGGCCACCAATGTACGCGACATGCCCCATGAGGAGCGTGCCAACTTCGTGAGATCTTTCGGGTCAACGCGAACGCTGCCCTCTTCCATCTTTACAAGCACTTGCTCGTTCAGAGTGGTTTTCAGTTCGCCCTTAGGGCCCTTAACAGAAACCTGTTGGCCTTGAATGCTCGCTGTAACACCAGCGGGCACGGGAACTGCTTTTTTGCCAATACGTGACATATCTTACCTCAGAATACCGTGCAAAGCACTTCGCCGCCGACGTTCTGGGCGCGAGCATCCGCATCTGACATAACGCCTTTTGGCGTCGACAGAATTGAGATGCCAAGGCCGTTGAACACGGATGGCAGAGTGTCAACCGACGCATAAACGCGGCGGCCGGGTTTTGACACACGGTGGATCTCTTTGATCACCGGTGCGCCGTCGAAATATTTCAATTCTACTTCAAGCTCAGACTTACCGTCCTTCTCGATCGTGGCAAAACCACGAATGTAGCCTTCCTTGTGCAAAACTTCGAGCACACGCTCACGCAGTTTTGACGGTGGAATTGATACTTTGCTCTTCGTACGCATCTGCGCATTGCGGATGCGAGCGAGCATATCACTGATTGGATCATTGACCATGAAAAGCCCTCCTTACCAGCTTGACTTGACCACGCCAGGAATCAGACCCTGGTTGGCCATGTCGCGCAATGCAATACGCGAAAGCTTGAATTTGCGATAAACTGAACGCGCCCGGCCCGAGATCTCGCAACGATTGCGAATACGAACTTTTGCCGAGTTGCGTGGAACTTCCGCCAACTTCAAAGCGGCTGCAAAGCGCTCTTCCATAGGCGTATCTTTTTTCATCACAATCGCCTTCAGGCGCTTGCGCTTTGTGTCAAAACGCTTCGAGAGCGCGCGACGCTTATCGTTCCGATTAATGGAGCTGGTTTTTGCCATGGAACGTCCTCAAATCCTTGCCAATGTCATATTAAGCCGCCTGCTTTTTTGCTGCCGTGCTCTTACGGAACGGGAAGTTAAAGGCTTCAAGCAATGCACGGGCTTCATCATCAGTCTTGGCCGTTGTGCAAACCACAACATCAAGACCCCAAATACGATCAATCTTGTCGTAATCAATTTCCGGGAAAATCAAATGTTCTTTGATGCCCAAAGCATAGTTGCCGTTGCCATCAAACGAACGTTCCGTCAAACCACGAAAATCGCGTACGCGTGGCAGAGCAACTGTAACCAAACGATCCAGAAACTCATACATGCGGGTTTTGCGCAATGTAACCTTGGCACCGATGGGCAAGTTTTCACGGATCTTGAATTGGGCAATGGCCTTCTTCGTCTTCGTAATCACAACCTTCTGGCCAGCGATTTTTTGCAATTCACCAGCAGCAACAGCCACAAGCTTTGAATCTTGCGTGGCTTCGCCCACACCCATGTTCAACACAATCTTAGTCAGACGTGGAACCTGCATGACGTTCTTATAGCCGAATTGCGCGATCATCTTGTCACGGATAACCTTGTTATATTCAACTTGAAGCCGAGCAACATAGCCCTTCTCCAAACCGGCATTTGCATCTGCCACGGGGCCAGATACACTCTCGCCTTTCTTGGCAGCTTTAGCCTTTACAGGCTTTGCCTTCTTCTCTTCATCAGCCATTGATCGTCTCTCCACTGCGCTTGGCAACGCGGACCTT
>JAYUHQ010000368.1:0-1046 GCA_043766895.1 Aestuariivirga sp. | reverse complement strand
GAATAAATCCCACTATCGAGAAGGCGGCGACCTTCATTGATAATACCAATATCACCCACGGCTGATTGCGCTGAATCATGCGAGGCAAGCGCATCCTTAGTGACGCCTGTTGCAACGGCTTCGCTTGAAGCTTTCTTAGCCAAGAATGCGGGTGACTGATAATAGTCTTGGCGCATTTGATCGGCTTGATGTTGGCGATAATCAGAAATGATTTTAGCCGCGCCAGCGACACCATCTTTACCAATTGCTGCAAGTCGCGCTTCATTTCTTACACTATCAGGAATAGGGATAGCGTTCATATCAATGTTAGGCCCGCCGCTAACGTCTTGGGGCGGTTGATTTTGTGACACTTGGCCAGCAACAACGGGATGCCCTGCTACGGCTTGGCCTTGTGGCGGCGGTGGATTATTGCTGCCCCCCGTCAATTTATCAACATAACCAATGTTGCGATTGCCCGCCTGTATAGCATACAAATTCTTGATGTATTCGTCAGGGTTTGCAAGGGCAAGAGATTGCTGATCTGGCGGCAAGGCTGCGATTTGCGCGTTAATTGCATCTTGTTGCCTTTTGGCAGAACCCAATTGCAATTGCGTCAATTGCCCCGCTGGGGTGTTTTGTGATTGCAGCGTTTGAATTAAATCAGTAACCATTTTCTGTTTAATCGGGCTGGCAAAAGCAAACTCTGGACGGTTGGCAACGTCAATCAATGCCGCAAGCTGGCCGGACGCTGCACCTTGTGGAATTTGTGCGGCGGGTTGCGGTGGCGGAACGGCCACTTGCTGCCCCGTGGTTAAGGCAGCGGGCATATTTGGATTAATAGGCGCAGGAATAGGTTGTGACCGCGTCATATCGGGGCCTTGGCCATCAAAGGGCCTTGGCGGTGGCATTGCGGGAATTGCGCCAGATTGCGCGGATGGTTGCGAAATAGCTGCGGCGGGTTGCACTGCTGCTTGCTGGTTCATTGCAGCCGTAATAATCGGGCTAAGTTTATCTTGCCCCGCTTGTACGTCCGCAACATTGCTTTGAAGCCCTTGGCGGGCCTGTCT
>JAYUHQ010000367.1:0-3108 GCA_043766895.1 Aestuariivirga sp. | reverse complement strand
CATAGGTGATCACTCTTGCAACACCAAAACCCGCTTTGGACAATTGTCCTTCCAGATCGCCAGAAGTTTCGGCGCCAGAAATATAAAGCAGCGGCGGGCCGCTGGGATTAAGATTATCAATGATATTTTGCACCAGCCAGTACACATCACCGCCTTTTGCATTTATGTTTTTAAAGCCAAATTCTCGTGCGGCCGTCGCAGATTGTTCGCCCACCGCAAACACCGGGATTTCAAAATCAATCGCGCCATCAAAACAGCGAATGCCATTGGCGCTGGTTAAACACACCGCTTGATATTTATGCTTTGGCACCAAAACTGCTTTGCGTGCTATAATATCAAGAACAGGTGCAATCACAACGTTGTGCCCCAGTGCTAAAAGCTTTTCCGCCAAGTGTTCTGCATCTCTGCGCGGCCGCGTAATGACAATTTTCATGGTTGCGCCTTAATACGCAATGAGTGCGCCACCTTGGCCCTTGACCTCTTCTGCAGCGCTTTCACCCATCGCCACCGCTTCAGCCAAAGTGCCAACACGCTGTGCTTTAAAACTATGCATTCCATCTAAGGTTAAGGCCTCACCTCTAAAAACAATCTGAGCATTGTTAAAAACAGCGTGGCCAGCGATGGGTGTACGACAAGATCCATCAAGTGCTGCCATGAAGGCGCGTTCACACGACACCGCGATGTGGCTTTCTGCATGATCAATTTTTGCAATCGCCGCAAAAACAATGTCGTGCGATTGCTTGACTTGAACGCCAATCGCCCCTTGCGCCACAGCGGGCAACATGTCTTCAACGTCAATCAGGCTGGTGATATGGTCTGCAAGGCCCAAACGCTTAAGGCCTGCCGCAGCTAGAAAAGTTGCGTCAGCAACACCATTTTTCAATTTTTCCAATCGCGTTTGCACATTGCCTCGAAATTGTGTGCAAACCAGATCAGGTCTAATCCGCAATGCTTGGGCAGTGCGCCGAACCGACGATGAGCCAAGCTTTGCGCCCAATGGCAGATCGCGCAAACTGGGCGCAGCAAAGCTGATAAATGCATCGCGCACGTCTTCACGCGGCAAAATTGCAGCAAGTGTCAAACCAACAGGCATGTGGGCCGGAACATCTTTCATTGAATGAACCGCACAATCAATCTGATCGGCATAAAGCGCCTCTTCAAGCTCTTTGGTGAACAGGCCTTTGCCACCAATTTCGCTTAAGGGCCGATCGCGGATTTGATCCCCTGTGGTTGAAATCACCAAAATTTCAAATGCACTTTCAGGCCAAGTCAATGCCACCATCAAACGCGCCCGCGTTTCACGCGCTTGGGCCAAGGCCAAGGGCGAACCGCGTGTTCCGATTCTGATTTTTTCTAAATTCATGTGTCCTTGATAAGCGTTGGTTGATTGCGCCACAAGCCTGCGTTAGAGGAATGCCATGACAATTATTTTGGGCCTTGAAACATCTTGTGATGAAACAGCAGCAGCCGTTGTGCGCCGTCATGCGGATGGTTCAGGCGAACTGCTGAGCAATGTGGTCTATTCGCAATTGCGCGAACATGCGCCTTTTGGCGGCGTGGTGCCTGAAATTGCTGCACGCGCCCATGTGCAACACTTGGACGGTTTGATTGCCAAAGCGTTGCGCGATGCAAATATAAACTATCAAAACCTTGATGCTGTTGCGGCAACGGCTGGCCCCGGCCTTTTGGGTGGTTTGATTGTGGGCTTGATGGCGGCCAAAGCCATAGCGGTTGCGCGCAAAATTCCGTTTCTGGCCATCAACCACTTAGAGGGGCACGCACTCACCCCGCGGCTTTTGAACAACTGTGAATTTCCATATTTGCTTTTGCTGATCTCAGGTGGCCACACCCAATTTCAATTGGTTGAAGGTGTTGGAAAATACACACGGCTTGGCACAACCATTGATGATGCATTGGGAGAGGCTTTCGACAAAGTGGCCAAACTTTTAGGCTTGGCTTATCCCGGCGGGCCAAATGTTGAAGCGGCGGCAAAGCATGGCCACCCGGAACGATTTGATTTTCCCAGGCCATTGAAGGGCCGTGATGATTGCAATTTTTCATTTTCTGGCCTGAAAACGGCGGTTCGTGAAACGGTGCACAAATTGGGCAATTTGACCGAACAAGATAGTGCGGACGTGTGTGCGTCTTTTGAATTGGCCGTGGCCGATACATTGACGGATCGATTGACGCGCGCATTTCAAATGTTTCGCGAACGCACCCAATCAACCAATTCTACTTTGGTGGTGGCCGGTGGGGTTGCTGCCAATGCTAAATTGCGTTCGGTTTTTGAAGTGCAATGCGCGCGCCACGGTTTTGTTTTGAACATTCCGCCGTTTCATCTGTGTACGGATAATGCCGCAATGATCGCATGGGCGGGCGCTGAAAAATTTGCTCTTGGCCTTGCTGACAGTTTGGATTTTGCGGCGCGGCCGCGTTGGCCGCTCGATCAAATATCAGCACCAGTCTATGGTCATGGACGGTTGGGGGCAAAAGCTTGATGAAAATCACAGTTATTGGCGAAGGTGCATGGGGCAAGGCCCTTGGATTTGTGGCAACCACTGCTGGCCATGATGTATCCTTTTGGTCTCGTCAAAACAAAAACCAAAATGCCTTAGCCCACGCTGATGCCGCAATTCTGGCTGTCCCTGCCCAAGCCATGCGCGATGTTTTAAGCCAACTTAAATTGGATGTTCCAATAATTTCAGCGGCCAAAGGTTTGGAACAATCAACCGGAAAATCGATGGCCGAGGTGGCCAAAGAACTTACACCGCAATCAGATTTTTTCGCGCTGTCTGGCCCAAGTTTTGCCGCAGATGTGGTGGCAGGCCTGCCCACGGCTGTAACGCTTGCAGGCAATGACATTGCCAAAGCCAGCCATTGGGCGAAGATTTTAAGCCTGCCCACGTTTCGGATCTATCCCTCGGATGATGTTATGGGCGTTGAAATTGGTGGGGCCATGAAAAATGTTCTGGCCATTGCCTGCGGCATTTCTGATGGCCAGAACTTGGGCGAAAGCGCAAGAGCAAGTTTAATGACCCGTGGCTTTGCAGAACTTGTGCGATATGGAAAAAAACTTGGTGCCAAACCTGAAACACTGATGGGCCTTTC
>JAYUHQ010000366.1:0-1050 GCA_043766895.1 Aestuariivirga sp. | reverse complement strand
TAGCATTAGCTTCTAAGGTCGGAACCTACCCCGCAGTCATGATGGGTTTGTCAGTTGGTGGTCTGCTGATTGGAGCACTTTTCGTCCATGAATTCGGTCATCTCCTTGCTTATAAACTGATTGGCCAACCTTGGGGCCGTATGGTGTTCCTGCCCTTCTTGGGCGCACTTGCCATGCCGCGCCTGCCTTTTGAAAGTCAGGGGCAATCTGTATTTGCGGCGCTGATGGGCCCAGGGGTTTCTGTGGTCTTGGGTTTTGCCTGCGCATTGCCCTATTTCCTTGGCCAACCCATACAACCCATTCTGGCAATTCTCGGTTTGATGACTGCAGGTATCAACATCTTCAATCTTTTGCCAGCAGAGCCTTTGGATGGCGGCGTTGCATTACGTTCGGTTTTGGCCCGTCTGATTGGCAGCAAAGCATCCTGGGGTTTGATCACCATAGGCGTGCTGATTACCGGGTTAGGTTTATACTATGAACAAATCAGTTTGATTTTGTTTGGTGGCACAGCCATATTGGCCAACATCAAACCGCGCAAGATCGATGCTGGTTTAACTCCCCTCTCATCATTGCAGCTTTGCATTTCTGCTTTCGCTTATGTTTCAATCATTTCAGCCCATATCACATTTCTGAATATTTTCTTGGCCCACGGCCATCTCTTGAAAGTCTGACGGCATTCTGCAAAAGCCTTTATTTATGGGGTTGGCACAATCATACGCAACACTGCTTGAATCTGGCAAGGTAAAGCCTGATGCAGCTCAATTGCATGTACTGGCGAAACTGGTGACGCTTTCGGACCAACTCAATCAAATCTCGAAACCCAATAATTTTATCAACCGCCTTTTCAAGTCGCCGTTAAAACCCACCTTGCGTGGCCTTTATATTCACGGCGACGTTGGGCGCGGCAAAACATTTCTCATGGATTTATTTTTTGCCAGCATCACCAGTCTGCCCAAACAGCGCATTCACTTTCATGCTTTCATGCAGGACATTCACGCCAAGCGCGCAACGCTCAAATCCGATGATGTCATCGCCGACATCGCAGATGAT
>JAYUHQ010000365.1:0-1054 GCA_043766895.1 Aestuariivirga sp. | reverse complement strand
GGCACGCTGGATGTGGCCCACCCCCAAGCCATTATGTATGAGCCGCAAGCCGATGGGAAACTGGATTTAATTGCGGTTGAATATATCGCCTTCAAAGGTCCTGCAGCTTTGGAAGGCCATTTGTTCAATTTCGTCAGCGACCCCAATCGTTATGGCTTGGACAAGTTCTATGAAATGCATGTCTGGGCGTGGCGGCCAAACCCAACAGGCAACTTTGCCGACAACAACCCTAAAGTATCTTGCGATATGGCAAAGATGCCAATGCCCTGAACCAGAACACATGGAAAAGCCTTGGGCGTTGACTGCTCCCGCTTTGCTCAGGGCTTTTTCTAGTGTTCGGCGATTGCGGCCTTGATCAACGCCTTGGCCTCGTCGCCTGCCCATGGGGCTGGGCCCAGAAGGCGGCCGATTTCTTTGCCATCACGATTAAGCAATAAGGTGACAGGCAGGCCCGGCGCGTTGACGGCGGCAAGCGCCGCGGTTTTCGGGTCTGCATAAAGCGTTAAATTATCAGCACCCACTTCCTTCAAAAATGCGGCTGAGACTTCATAGCCTTTAAGGTCTTCGCTTAACTCAACCACTTGAAAATCTGCACTGCCCAGATCCTTCTGCAGCTTGGAAAGTTCAGGCATTTCTTTGCGGCAGGGGCCGCACCATGTGGCCCATAAATTGAGCAAAGTTACCTTGCCTTTGAAGGCGCTGAGGTCTTTTGTGGCACCCGCCCCATCCACAAAGGTGAAGGCCGGAATATCTTTGGGTGTGGGTTGTTTTAAATATGCGGCCATTGTGCCTTCAACCTTGGCAAATTCAATCTTGCTTTGCAGGTGGTTAAACACGTAAATGCCAGCGGCAATAAGAAATAAAGCAAGAAGCGCTGTGAGGCCTTTTTTGTGCATGTTTGAATCTTTCGTAAGGTTTCGTGATGACCAATAAAATGTGGGGCGGAAGGTTCAGTTCAGGCCCTTCTGCCATAATGGCGGAAATTAATGCATCAATTCATTTTGATCAGCGTTTATATGCCCAAGATATTGCCGGTTCCAAGGCCCATGCGGCA
>JAYUHQ010000364.1:0-3127 GCA_043766895.1 Aestuariivirga sp. | reverse complement strand
CTGCCGTCTATTCCGAAAATCAAGCCATTCGCAATTCTTCACGCGGCTGGATGATCTAACCCGATTTTAGTCGCACCCCGCGATAAACTTACTCGCTCGCAGATTTTGTGGGCGAGTTTTTTTTATTGGCCCTTCCACACGGGTTTGCGCTTTTCAGCAAAAGCGCGTGCACCTTCCAATTGATCTTCGCTGGAATAAAGCTTGTCGACGGTGGGCAACTTGCGTTTTGTTACCATATCAAAGGCTTGGGGAATGGGCCGGTGGCTGGTTTCACGGTCAATCTCCTTTATGGCAGCAAAAACCAACGGCGGGCCATCGGCCAATTGTGCGGCTAGGGCGCGCGCGCGCGGCATAAGATCAGCGGCAGAAACCACTTCATTGATCAGCCCCCAATGTTTGGCTTCTGTGGTGTCGATCACCCGGCCTGTGAACAACAATTCCATGGCCACATGATAGGGAATGCGGCGCGGCAGTTTTATGGTGGCGGCATCTGCCACGGTGCCTGAACGAATTTCGGGCAGGGAGAAGGTTGCGTGTTCAGCGGCTATAATAATGTCGCATGAAATCATAATTTCAAAACCACCGCCAAAGGCCAAGCCGTTGACCGCGCAAATGACAGGTTTGTTCAGGTTAGGCAATTGTTGCAGGCCGCCAAAGCCGCCAACGCCATAATCGGAATCTGGCGCTTCGCCTGCTGCTGCGGCCTTCAAATCCCAACCGGGGCAGAAAAATTTTTCGCCAGCGCCAGTGAGAATGGCCACGCGCAATGTGGGGTCGTCACGGAAGGACGCAAACACGTCTCCCATAATGCGGCTTGTAGCGGCATCTATGGCGTTGGCCTTGGGGCGATTTAAGGTGACTTCAAGAACAGCGCCATTGCGTGTTGTTTCGATGGGTGATGTCATGGTTTTCTCATCTTTATAAGTGCATCAGCGACAACAGCGCCCTTCGGCAATACGAAAAGCGGGTTGATATCAAGTTCTTCAATGTGGTCAGCATAGGTGGCAGCAAATTTGCCCACAGATTTTATGGCTTCTATCACTGCGTGTTGATCACCCGATTTGCCCCTGAACCCTTCAACCAATTTCCACACTTTAAGTTTGTTCAGTGCACGGATGATTTCACTTTTCGAGCAAGGCAAAAGCAACGTTACAGAGTCTTTCAACAGTTCAGTAAAAATACCACCAGCACCAATGACGAGCGCCAACCCAAATTGAGGATCGCGGGTGATGCCAATAATCAGTTCCGCCACAGCGCCATCAATCATTTTTTCTATCAACAGTTCATTGCCAAGTTTAGATATGCGGTGAGCCGCAACTTCAACTTCGGCTGCCGATTTAAGATTGAGTGCCACGCCGCCCACTTCGGTTTTATGCAGAATTGTGGCAGATGAAATTTTTAATGCGACGGGGTAGCCGAGTTTATTTGCGACTTTCACCGCATTCTCCGGCGTACAAATTTCGCCATATGGTATTTCTAAACCAAAGTTTTTGAGTAGCTTCTTCCCCTCAAACTCCGTTATCCCGACGAAAGTCGGGACCCAGTCTTTGTCCATGCGAACACGTTGAAAGTCTGGGTCCCGACTTTCGTCGGGATGACGAACACGTGTAAAATTTTCACCGATAAACGCCGCCGCTTCAAATGCCGTTAGCGCATCATCCAAGCCCATCATCGGTGTTATGTTTTCAGCACTCAGCTGAGCTGCCATTTCAAGCGGCATCGATTCTGGCAATGACGCCACAATTGCCGCGCGGGCTGTGTTGGCCTTTGCCGCAGCGGTGAAGGCGCGAGAGGTTTTATACCACGCGGCGGGGTTCATATGCGGGTGGGTTGGCACGTCTAAAATCAACATGCCCACATCAAAGCCGCCGGAAAGTGTGGCCGTGAAGGTGGCTTCAAGCTTTGCCTCATCGCCCCAAATGAAGGTGTGATAATCCAATGGGTTGTCGATCGACACAAACTCGTTCAGCGTTGCCGACACGCGCGTCTTGGTTTCGTCATTGAACGGCGGAAAGCTGACATTCTTTTCCAGTGCCATATCGGCAACCAATGCTGCCTCGCCGCCAGAGCAACTCATCGACACCAAGCGCGACCCGTTGATCGGACCGCCGTGATGCAGGAACTTCAGCGTTTCAGCAAATGCGGTCACAGATTTCATGCGCGCAATGCCATAGCGTTCGAACAAAGCATCATAAAGATTATCGGAACCAGAGAGTGACGATGTGTGGCTCATCGTCACTTTGGCACCTTGTTCAGAACGACCGGTTTTGAGTGCGATGACGGGCTTTTTGTAGTGTCGCGCCAGTTCGGCTGCCTTGGCGAAAGACGCTATATCTTTCAAACCTTCGATATGCAGGCCAATGGCGGTGATACGATCATCAGTGCACAGAGCTTCCAACATTCGGGCCATATCCACATCAGCTTGGTTGCCGATGGCAAACAGGCTGGCCAAGGGCAGGGCGCGTCGGCTCATGCCAAAGTTGCAGGCAATGTTACCAGATTGGGTGATGATGGCCACGCCACGTTCACGAATTTCAAGCCCATGTTCATCGGGCCACAAGGCGCAGCGTGACAACGTGTTGACAAAGCCATAGCAATTGGGGCCAAGCAGGGGCATTCCATTTGCGGCTTTCAGAAGATCAGCTTGCAGATCAAGTGCGCCAGCTTCGGCAAAACCCGCCGCATAGATCACCGCACCACGGCAATTTTTGGCGCGAAGCTGGCGAACTATTTCAACGGTGGGTTCACGTTTCACGGCAACAAAGGCAGCATCGATTGGGCCCGTAATATCATCAACAGATTTTACGGTGGCAATGCCGCCCAGCTCTTCGCGCTTGGGGTGAACTGCCCAAATTTTTCCGGTAAAACCAAGTTCACGCGTGCGGGTAATGGCAATGGCACATTCATTGCCGCCGACGAAGGCGATGGAAGTGGGATTAAGAAGGGTGGTTAAACTCATAACATAACATCCGTCATCCCGACGAAAGTCGGGACCCAGGCTTTAGGCTGGGTTCCTTGTTGAAAGTCTGGGTCCCGACTTTCGTCGGGATGACGGGCTAAGAATAAGAACAACCTATCCACCCAGTGGCCTTAACATGGCGCGGGAAATGATGTGGCGCTGAATTTC
>JAYUHQ010000363.1:0-8319 GCA_043766895.1 Aestuariivirga sp. | reverse complement strand
ATCAAACTCTCAAGTTTGAAACAGCTCGACAATGGTAAACCATTGTCTATTGATCGCATAACGTATTAAAAAATTGACGAGAGTTAATATGTACACTCAGTATTACTACCGAAGCTTTATTGACTCTCAATTTGATAAACGCATTCGACTATATGTTTCGGTTGTTCTCGATGTTACCATCAAGAACCGCCAGGACACACGCCGCCTGCGCTTCTCTTTCTTTCGTTTACAATGTCAAACAGCGGGGAGCTTTTCGGCTCCGATAAGCGACAGACAGTTCTTTGCTCGGTTCCCCTTTCGGGTTACCGGCTCGAAGCGCCGATCGCTCTTGAATTTCCATGAGGCCGTAAGCGCTAAATCGCTGCGCCCGTCGAACTCAGTGAGCGGCTTATAGGTCGAGGCTTCGAAAAGAGTCAACAATGTTTTTTAAAAAAAGTACGATTTCTTATAAGTTATTGAAATATATTGTTTATATTCATCAGTGGACGGCGAAAATTACCGGGTTTGAAATTTAAAATAGCTGAAAATCTGTCACATGGATTGAAAAACGATGGGTTTTTCGACCGGTTGTCATGAAAACTTCAACGTGAACTGCCTATCAGCTGCTTTCCCGGCCGCAAACACTGCCAAATCCACGTTATTATGGTTAACGAAATGGAAAGTTATGCATGCAAAGCTTAGGCGGTTTGTAATTTCCTGTTGGACATAAAACGTTGACAGGGATATGGGCGCGATGCAATGTCCGGCGGAAATGCGCTGGGCGGCATCTTTGTCTGGTGGTTTACGGGGAAGTGTAGTCGGTTGAATAGTCCAAGACGCAAAAGGCATTTGATTGCCCAAGATGATGAGGGACGTTTGATTCCTCTGGCGCGTCCTGTGGACAGCTTTGATCTTGAAACATCCTTTCTTGAACATGACACCCAACACCGTTGGCTTTTGTCGACATGTATTGCAGGCATTACGGGAACGCTGCTGGTGGGTGGGTTTGTGCTGGGCTTGTTTGGCCACAACGCCAAGCCCCAATCAGCCCAAGCGGCAATTGCAGCGTCTGAACAGGTATCAAGCCCCAAAAGCCCGGTTGTCGATAAGCAGATTTTGGCTGAACGTGATTTAACCGGCGGATATGCTTATCCCAAGATCACAGATTCTGAATTGCCTTACAGCAAAGAGCGCACCAAGGTTTTAGATGCCGATATTCAATCTGCGGCGACCAGCTCGGAAAATATCACCACCATTACCAAAACACCGCCGCCTGAGCCTGTGGACGAAAGTTTCGTTCTGGCAAGCGATTCAACCATTGCCGACGAGTTGACCCAGCGCGGCGTGTCTCAAGCATCGGCTGAGGCATTGGTTGCTTCCATTGAACCCATTATCCCCACCAAGATGATCAAGGCGGGAACCAAGTTTGACGTAACCTTTGATCGGCAGATCGACTTTTATGGCCGTGAAGTTACCTTCCCTGTGCAACTATCGTTCAATTCTGGGCCAAAAGAAGCCATAACGGTTGAAGCTGATGAAGATGGTCAGTTTACTGCGTCTATTGATGGCAAAGACGAAGGTGCGAAATCACAATATGGCGAAAAGCCTTTGGTGACGCAATTCCACAGCACCAACAAAGTGGGCGCATCACTGTCTTCAACAGCAGAAGACAACAAGATTCCAAGCTATATTGTTAGCGAATTTATCCATGTGTTCTCGTTTGATGTGGATTTTCAACGGCAAGTGGCGGCAAGCGACACGTTTGAAGTGTTTTATGGCAATCCACTTTCAGGCTCGTCGGCCAAGCGCAAAGTGTTGCATTTGGCCAAACTTACCACAGGCGGCATAACCCGCACCTATTACCGCTTTACGTCAGCTGATGGTTTGACCGACTATTTTGATGAAAATGGCCGTTCTGCTTCACGTGCCTTGCTGAAAACCCCAGTGAATGGCGCGCATCTTACCTCTGGGTTTGGTATGCGGGTTCATCCCTTGCTGGGTTATTCCAAAATGCATGCGGGTGTTGACTTCGGCGCTGCTTACGGAACACCGATTCATGCCGCTGGTTCTGGTGAAATTGCCCAAGCCGGCCGTGAAAATGGCTATGGCAACGCCATAGAGATCAGCCACAATGATCATTATTCCACATTTTATGCGCATATGAGCCGCTTTGCAGCAGGCATCCGCGAGGGTGTGCATGTCAACCAGGGCCAAGTGATTGGCTATATCGGCTCCACCGGTCGATCCACTGGCCCACATTTGCACTTTGAGGTGCGCATTGACGATAAGCCTGTGAACCCGCTTTCGGTTCGTGCCACGGGCGGCAAGCAATTGGCTGGCAAAGATTTGGCCAATTTCCGCACCAACAAGCAAAAAGTCTTGGCCATGATGCAAAATGCACCATCGGCGGCACAAGTGGCACAAGCCAACCCTTAAAAACTTAAATTTCGGACTTTGACTTTCAACATCTATCGTTATATCTGGAAAGATATAACGAAGATTCGATAATGTTGAAGATAGTTAGAAATGCAACCGCCGCAGTTGTTTGCTTGGTTGGTTTGATGTCCAGCGTGCAAGCGGCCGACATTAATGTTTTTGCTGCGGCCAGCATGAAGAATGCTTTGGATGAAATCGGCGCGGCCTACAAAACCCAATCTGGCAACGGCATTGTGGCCACCTATGCCGCCACCAGCGCGCTAGCCAAGCAGATTGAAGCCTTAGCCCCTGCTGACGTGTTCATCTCAGCCGATGAAACCTGGATGGATTATCTGGCGGGAAAAAAACTGATCAATGATGCAACGCGCCACGACATTGCGGGAAACATTTTGGTGGTTGTGAAAGCCAAAGACGCAAAGTTTGAGATAAAAATTGACAAGCTTGCCGATGCGCTAGGCCAAGATAAGATTGCTTTGGCCGATGTGAAATCGGTGCCCGCTGGCAAATATGCCAAAGCCGCGTTGGAAAAGCTTGGCGAATGGGCCGCGGTTGAGAAAAATGTGGTGATGCAGGACAATGTGCGCGCGGCTTTGGCCCTTGTGGCCAAGGGTGAAGCCAAGCTTGGCATTGTTTATGGCAGCGATGCCAAGGCGGAAGCTAAAGTCGACATTGCTGCAACTTTTGCAGACGACAGTCACGCCCCTATCCTTTATCCCGCTGCTGTGGTTGCGGCATCGACGAATGCCGATGCCGAAAAGTTTGTTGCATTCTTGAAGGGCCCTGAGGCACAAGCGATCCTGTTGAAGGATGGTTTTACTCAGGTCAAATGACAGCCGAAGAAATAACCACAATTTTCTTAAGTCTCAAGGTGGCCCTGCTTGCGACCTTGTTTTCTATGCCCGCAGCGCTGGTTATTGCATATATATTGGCGAGGAAGAACTTTTGGGGAAAGTGGCTGCTTTCGGCCGTGGCCCACCTGCCCTTGTTGTTGCCACCCGTGGTGACTGGATTTATTTTGCTGATTGCTTTTGGTCGAACGGGGATAATCGGTGCGCCACTCTATCAGTTGACCGGCTTTACCTTTGCCTTTCGCTGGACAGGTGCCGCACTGGCCGCAGCCATTATGACCCTTCCCGTCATGATTCCACCCATTCGCATTGCCTTTGAGGCCATCAATCCGGAATTGGAAGATGCGGCACTCGATTTGGGGGCTTCGCGCTGGCAAAGATTTGTAACTGTCAGCTTGCCACTTGCTAGCCCCGGAATATTGGCCGCATTGGCACTTGGTTATGTTAAATCTTTGGGCGAGTTTGGGGCAACCATAACCTTTGTTTCAAATATTCCGGGCGAAACGCAAACCTTGGCGCTTGCCATTCATACACTTTTGCAAGTGCCCAATGGCGACGCCGCCGCCTTTCGCTTGGTTTGGTTTTCGATTGCTTTGGCCGTTGCCGCGTTGCTGGCCTCTGAAACACTTGCCCAAAAGATGCGCCGCAAGCAGCGGTGAAACACTCTCACTTCGTTAGTGGATCAAACGCCTTGAAGTGCTTTGACAGTTTCAAGCCCTGTTGTTGATAGTTCGAATTCAAGCCCTGCCCATAAACCACTTCGGGGGCCTCAGTCAGCGGCTCATAGACAAGCCGGCCAATGATTTGTGCATCTTCCAAAATGAAGGGTACTTCGTGGCTGCGCACTTCTAAAACTGCTCTGGCCCCCTCGCCATGGCCGGAAGAATGGCCAAAGCCCGGATCAAAGAAGCCTGCATAATGCACCCGAAATTCGCCCACCAGCGGGTTATAAGGCACCATTTCAGCAGCGTGGGTTGGTGGAATGCGTACCGATTCACGGCTGGCCAAAATATAAAATTGATCTGGGTCTAAAATTAGCGAGCCCTTCTGCCAGATGGGTTCCCAATAATCCAAAACCTCTAAGGCCGCCTTTTTGTCGACATCCACCAAAGCCGAATGGCGCTTGGCCCTGAACCCAATCGGGTTGGCAGGGGCCACGCCCAAAAGATCAACACTTAAAGCCAAGCCGCCTTCAATGTTCACTTCGCCTTGGGTGATCAGCGGTTCATGGGCGTGAAGGGCGCGAATAAGATCATCGGTTGCTAAACTGGCACCGGCACGAAAACGAATTTGCGACAGACGCGAGCCTTGCCGCGCAAGAATAGGAAACGTGCGCGGAGAAATTTCCGCATAGAGCGGGCCATCATAATTTTCGGCCACATTGTCAAATTCTTGGGCATAATCTGTGATTACACGGGTGAAAATATCTAACCGACCGGTTGAACTTTTCGGATTGGCCGCGGCTGAAATGCCCTTGGGCAACTTCAAGCTTTCCAACAAAGGTACAATATACACGCAGCCCGTTTCTAAAACCGTTCCTTCACGCAAATCCATTTCATGCAGCACAAGATTTTTAAGCTTTTCGGCAACGGTGAATTTTGGCCCCGGCAGAAAAGAAGCACGCACACGATAGGCTTTTGGGCCCAGCCTTAAATCTAAACTTGCCGGTTGGATCTGATCATCATCAACCGGCTTTGCCAGTTTGATAAAACCTTGATCGCAAAACGAAGCGATTTGTTTTGCAGGCAAAATGCCTGATTTATGGGGTGCTAAAATCATAAGCCCTTTTGGCGGGAAACCGCTTTGCCATGCAAGCCCCTTTCAGATGAGGTGGAAAACTTACAAAATTAAAGTGAGACAGTTTGAAATTGCTCTGCTACAGTTTTGTGAAACAGGCCAAAGAGCTTGACGAGAAGGGGGTGGCGTAGATGAATTTGGTTCTTAAAACCGTACTGCAACGATTGGGCTTGGGGCTGATTACGCTTTTTGCCGTGTCGATCATTATTTTTTCGTCGCTGCAAATGTTGCCCGGCGGCTATGCCCAAAATATTCTGGGCCAAGGGGCCACGCCTGAAACTGTCAAAAATTTCAATCATGAGTTGGGCCTCGATCGGCCGGCCACCGTGCGTTATGTTGAGTGGATTACCAATGCCGTGCGCGGTGATTTTGGCAATTCCTATTCAGGCACCACGGGAACCATTAAGCGCAGCGTTTCGGCGATTATTGCGCCGCGGCTGTTTAATACATTTTTTCTGGCCTCCATGGCTGCCATCATCGCAGTTCCATTGTCGCTGTTTCTTGGGCTTTTGGCAGCGCTTTACCGCAACTCTTGGTATGATCGGATTATCAACTCTGTCACGCTGACCACAATTGCGATGCCTGAATTTTTTATCGCTTATATTTTGGTGTTTGTTTTTGCTGTAAAACTGCGGTGGTTTTCGCCTCTATCGACAGTTGGCGAACACACGCCCTTTCTTGAACATCTTTATCGCGCTGCGTTGCCTGCATTGACGATGACATTGGTGATTGTGGCCCACATGATGCGCATGACACGCGCTTCGGTGATTAACTTGCTCTCCAGCCCCTATATTGAAATGGCTCAGCTGAAGGGGGCTTCCAAAGCCTATGTGATTTTGCGTCATGCCCTTCCCAACGCGTGGGCGCCCATTGCCACGGTTGTGGCCTTTAACTTGGCCTATCTTGTGGTGGGCGTGGTGGTGGTTGAAGTGGTTTATGTTTACCCGGGAATTGGCCAAATGATGGTTGATGCTGTTTCAAGTCGCGATATGCCTGTTGTGCAAGCGTGCGCACTAATATTCGCTGCCACCTACATCACGTTAAATCTGTTGGCTGATATTATTTCGATTACGACAAACCCAAGATTGTTGCATCCAAAATGACCATAGCTCCTGCTCCCTTACGCGTTATCAAGGCACGTCGAACTTATTTCGAAAATGTGGTGCGAACGTTAAAAACAGCGCCGATCAGCGCTTGGTTCGGCATGATTGTTATTTTGATTTATGCAATCTTCGCCATTTTCGCACCATGGCTGGCACCGCATGATCAATCTGAAATCATCGGCAAAGCCTATCAACCAGCGGGCGAAGCGTGCTGGCTTGGTTGTGACCAGATTGGCCGCGATATGTATTCGCGTCTCATTTATGGCGCACGCAACACGATTGGCATTGCGCTTGTCACCACCCTTATTTCATTCATTGTTGGTGGTTCACTTGGCGTGTTGGCGGCCCTTAAGCGCGGTTGGCTTGACCAAGGAATTTCACGCGTTGTTGATGCCTTCTTGGCCATTCCCGTTTTGATTTTCGCTTTGATGATGTTGGCTGTTGTTGGCAAAAGCATCGTGAACTTGGTGATTATTCTGGCGCTGCTTGATTCAACCCGCGTGTTTCGTTTGGCCCGGGCCGTGGCGCTCAACTCAGTTGTTATGGATTATGTGGAGTCAGCAAAGCTGCGCGGCGAGAAAATGAGCTGGATTGTGTTCAAGGAAGTTGTGCCGAACATTTTGCCGCCGCTGATTACTGAATTTGGTTTACGGTTTTGCTTTGTGTTTTTAACCATTGCCGCACTTTCCTTTTTGGGTGTTGGCGTGCAACCACCAACAGCCGATTGGGGCTCAATGGTGGCTGATAGCAAAACACTGATCAATTTTCCTGTCACAACTTTTCCTTATATTCCAGCGCCGTTCTATCCTGCTGGGGCCATTGCACTTCTTACTGTTGCGGTAAATTTTGTCGTGGATTGGTTTTTGCAACGAACTTCGGGGCTGCGCGATGGCGAATGATACCAAACGGGTGAAGGGTGATATCCTTCTTGAAATCAAAGGCCTTAAAATTGATGGCAAATCTGATGATCAGTGGAAGCCCATTATCAAGGGCATTGACCTCACTTTAAAACGCGGCGAAGTGCTCGGCCTGATTGGTGAATCTGGTGCAGGCAAATCCACTTTGGGTCTTGCGGCCATGGCTTTTGCTAGGCCCGGTTGTCGCATTAGTGCGGGTTCGATCGTCTTTGACGGAATGGATTTGATCGCGGCCAGTGAGGTTCAAAAACGCAACTTGCGTGGTTCGCGCATTGCCTATGTAGCCCAAAGTGCAGCGGCATCGTTTAATCCGGCGCACCGCATTCTTGAGCAAACCATCGAAACCGCAATCACCCACAACATCATGCCGCGCGAAAAGGCCGAGGCAGATGCGCGCGATTTGTATAAACGTTTGCAATTGCCAAACCCCAATACAATTGGTGATCGCTTTCCGCATCAAGTGTCAGGTGGGCAATTGCAGCGCGCGATGACGGCGATGTCGATGTCGTGCCGCCCTGATCTGATTATTTTTGATGAACCCACAACCGCATTAGACGTAACGACGCAAGTTGAAGTTCTGGCGGCCATGCGCAACATTGTGGAACAGTTTAACACCGCAGCAATTTACATCACCCACGATCTTGCTGTGGTGGCGCAAATGGCCCACCGCATCATGGTTTTGCGGTATGGCAATTTGGTTGAAGAAGCCCCCACCCGCGTGATGTTGAAACAACCCACACAAGAATATACAAAATCATTATGGGCGGTTCGCAAACTTGAAAAGCCTGAATCAGCCAATAGCGACATTGTGCTGAGCATCAATCATGTTGATGCCAGCTATGGCGGAAAAATTAAAGTTTTGGATGACGTTTCGGTTCAAGTGCCGCGCGGCCGCACAGTGGCGGTTGTGGGTGAATCAGGATCAGGAAAATCCACGTTGGCCCGCGCCATAACCGGGCTTTTGCCAATTTCGTCGGGCGATATAACCTTCAACGGAAAAAAGCTTTCGCGGGCCTTGGCGGATCGGGATCGCGACACGTTGCGACGCATCCAGATGATTTATCAATCAGCCGATACAGCGCTGAACCCACGGCAACGGGTTCGCGATATTATCGGGCGCCCACTTGAGTTTTACTTAGGGCTTAAGGGCGCTGACCGGGATCGCAAAGTTGTTTCCTTGCTTGAGTCGATCGAGCTTGATGAAAGCTATATTGATCGTTTTCCATCCGAACTGTCGGG
>JAYUHQ010000362.1:0-1063 GCA_043766895.1 Aestuariivirga sp. | reverse complement strand
ATAGCTTGTTCGGCGCGGCCCTTGGATTTGTAAACCTTGGTGCCAACATCCATCATCATTTTGCCATCTGGCTTCTTGTCGTCAACCATGCACTTATGTGTTTTTGCATCTTGTTCGACGTAGAATTTGCCCATGGCCATTGTTGCCATTGGCTTCATTGCTGTAGCGGCTGGCTTGGCAGCTGGAGCAGCGGCAACAGGAGCAGCTGGCTTAACAGCTGGAGCAGCGGCCACTGGAGCAGCTGGCTTAGCGGTTGTTGCGGCAGCAGCTGGAGCGCAGACTTTCAGATTTGCCATTGCTTGTTCAGCGTTGGCTTTGCTGGCGTATACTTTTGTGCCCGCGTCCATCATCATTTTGCCATCTGGCTTCTGGTCAGAAACCATGCAAGCATGAGTTTTGGCATCTTGGGCAACATAGAAATCTGTTGCGGCAGTTGCGGCAAAAGTTGGAGCGGCAAAAGCTGCAAGCACGACTGTTGACAAGAGAATATTGCGGATCATTTTAGTTTCCTTTGTTAAAAAATAGCCCCCACAGGAGTCTTGGGCAGGGCGGTTAAAGCACCGAAAAGCGCTTGAATAGTGACGTTAAAGTGTTTTGAAAATTAAATCAATGTGATCTTAAAACTGATAGGAAATGCCAACTTTAAGGGAATGGTCGGTGATGCTTTTGCTGCACGCCAACAAAGGGTCGATTGTTTGGCAAAGATTGCCCATCGCCAAATTTGTCAAACTATATTCCACCCGTGTTGACCAATGTTCGTTGGCCTTAAATTCAATCCCCGCGCCAATTGTCCAGCCCGGTTGCAAACTTGACTGAAATTGAAGTTTGGTAGACCAGTATTCGCTATTGACCTGTGCAAACGCTAAACCACCGGTGCTGTAGATCAACAGGTTGTCATAGGTATAACCAAGACGCAATCGGGCGGAGCCTAAGTAGCCAATGTTCGATTTAAATCGCGTTTCGTTCGCGCCAATCGGGCGATTGTCGACAGCATCTGCCGCTTCAAAACCCACTTCTATTCCATATAGGAAATTTCCGCTTGTTTGCGCCAAACCTTCAAAGC
>JAYUHQ010000361.1:0-8339 GCA_043766895.1 Aestuariivirga sp. | reverse complement strand
GCATCAAGCGCCAGGTGGTGGCCGACCAAGTGGCACGCGGACCAGCCACAGCCATGGAAATTAAAAAAGTAAAATCAGGGGAGGGGATTTGATGATCACTCTGTCACATTATCTCACCGTCGCTGCCATTTTGTTTACGATTGGCATTTTCGGCATATTCCTCAACCGCAAAAACGTTATCATCATCATGATGTCGATAGAGTTGATGCTGTTGGCGGTGAATATCAACCTCGTTGCATTTTCAACAACGTTGCATGATTTGGCGGGCCAAGTGTTTGCACTGCTTATTCTCACAGTGGCTGCGGGCGAAGCGGCTATTGGTCTTGCAATTTTAGTAACCTATTTCCGAAACCGCGGCTCGATCGAGGTTGAAGATATGAATATGATGAAGGGCTAACCCAGATGGTTCAGGCAATTCTGTTTCTGCCTTTGCTGGGCGCGCTGATCGCGGGCCTGTTCGGCACCAAGGCCTTTCAAAACATGGGCGGCGATGCCGATGTTTATGGTGATCACACATCCCATAGTGATGCCCATGATGATCATTCTCATTCGCATGATGATCACCACGGCCATTATGAAGGCCCAACATGGCCCATGTATTTAACAACGGGCTTGCTCTGTGTTGGTGCAATTCTATCTTGGGTGATATTCTCGGGCTTTCTGCATGAGGGCCATGATCAACAAATTCAACTGTTGCCATGGATTTCATCGGGCACGTTCACCGTAAGCTGGGGCATCAGGCTTGATGCGTTGACGGCTGTCATGCTGGTTGTGGTCAACACAGTTTCTGCTTTGGTGCATATTTATTCGCTGGGCTATATGAGCCACGATCAAAACCAGCCGCGCTTCTTTGCTTATCTCTCGCTGTTCACCTTCGCGATGTTGATGTTGGTAACGGCAGACAATCTGATTCAAATGTTCTTCGGCTGGGAAGGTGTTGGCCTTGCCTCATACTTGCTGATTGGCTTTTGGTACACGCGCGAAAGCGCCAATGCCGCCGCCATCAAAGCCTTCGTTGTTAACCGCGTGGGCGACTTCGGCTTCGCGCTGGGCATCTTCGGCGTGTTCATGACCTATGGTTCAGTGGAGTTTTCGGAAATATTTAAACACGCGCCCGATGCAGTTGGCAAAACTATTCACTTCTTGGGCCATGATTTTGATACGCTAACAACCCTGTGCTTACTTTTGTTCATGGGTGCCATGGGCAAATCTGCGCAATTTTTACTGCACACGTGGTTGCCAGACGCAATGGAAGGCCCAACACCAGTTTCCGCGTTGATCCATGCCGCAACCATGGTGACGGCTGGCGTGTTTCTCGTGGCGCGCATGTCGCCACTGTTTGAGCTGGCACCCGTGGCCCGTGATTTTGTGGTGATTGTGGGTGCAACAACTGCGTTTTTTGCTGCCACCGTTGGACTTGTCCAAAATGATATTAAGCGCGTGATTGCTTATTCAACTTGTTCGCAACTCGGCTACATGTTCGTGGCCATGGGTGTTGGCGCTTATGGCGTGGGCATATTCCATTTGTTCACCCACGCATTTTTCAAAGCCTTGCTGTTCTTAGGCGCTGGCTCGGTTATTCATGCCATGTCGGGCGAACAAGACATGCGCAAAATGGGCGGCCTTGCCCCCCACATTCGCATCACTTGGGCGATGATGTTGATTGGCACCTTTGCATTAACTGGCGTTGGCATTCCCGGCATTGGCGGCTTTGCTGGCTTTCATTCGAAAGATGCAATCATTGAAGCGGCCTATGCAGCAGGCACATCGCAAGGCTTTTTTGCATTTGCCGCTTTGGTTATCGCCGCCTTCTGCACCAGTTTTTATTCGTGGCGTTTGGCCTTCATGACATTCAACGGCCCAACGCGTGCGGATGCTGATACGGTTTCGCATATTCATGAGAGCGAAAACGTCATGCTCATCCCGCTTTATGTTTTGGCAGCTGGCGCCTGTGTTGCGGGCCTTGTGTTCCAACATTGGTTTATGGGTGAAGGCCAGGCTGAATTTTGGGGCGCTGCCATTGTGCAAAATCCAGTTTTGCAAAAAATGGAAGCAGTTCCACCCTTCGTCAAATGGGCTGCAACGATTGCAATGATCTGTGGTTTTGCTCTGGCTTATTTGTTCTACATTCGCAAACCAGAAATGCCCAAAGCCTTGGCTGCCATGCACCAACCCGCTTATCAATTTCTGCTCAACAAATGGTATTTTGATGAGCTTTATGATTTCATCTTCGTGCGCCCCGCAATGCGGCTTGGCACACTGTTATGGAAGCGCGGCGATGGCATGATCATTGATGGCTTGGGCCCCGATGGTGTGGCTTCGGCCGTGGCCGCAGGCACGATACAAATCAACAAACTGCAAACCGGCTATGTATATCATTATGCTTTTGCCATGTTGATTGGTGTTGCGGCAATTGTTTCTTGGTTCTCATTCGGGGGCGTTCACTAATGCAAAACTGGCCCCTTCTTTCGGTCATCACCTTCCTGCCGCTTCTTGGCGTGGTGTTCATCCTGTTGCGTTCGGGCGATGATGAAGCCGCCGCGATTTCTGCCCGCCATGCCGCTCTGTGGACGACACTTGGAACATTCATTGTCTCGTTGTTGATCTTGCCTAATTTTGATTCCCACCAAGCGGGTTTCCAACTGGTTGAAAACCACGCATGGCTTGGCACTGTTGCTGGCTATCGTATGGGGCTTGATGGCATATCCATGCCGTTTGTGTTGCTTACCACATTTCTCATGCCCATCTGCATTTTGGCATCGTGGTATGTGAAACTGCGCGTGCGCGAATATATGATCGCGTTTCTGGTGCTGGAAACTTTGATGATCGGCGTGTTCTGTTCGCTGGATCTGGTGCTGTTTTACGTGTTCTTCGAAGCAGGCCTAATCCCTATGTTCCTGATCATCGGTGTGTGGGGCGGGGTTCGCCGTGTCTATGCGTCGTTCAAGTTCTTCCTTTATACCTTGCTGGGTTCAGTGCTCATGCTGCTGGCCATCATCGCCATGTATTGGCAGGCCGGCACAACTGACATTGCGGTGTTGTTAACGCGCAATCCGGGCTTCCCCGTTGCCATGCAAACCTGGCTGTTTCTGGCGTTCTTCGCGTCCTTCGCCGTCAAAATGCCAATGTGGCCAGTTCACACGTGGCTGCCTGATGCACATGTGGAAGCGCCAACTGCGGGTTCAGTAATCCTCGCTGCCATCTTGTTGAAAATGGGTGGATATGGATTCTTGCGGTTCTCGCTGCCCATGTTCCCTGATGCTTCGCATTATTTCCAACCAATGGTTTACACACTTTCAGTCATCGCTATCATTTACACGTCGCTCGTGGCGCTGATGCAGGAAGATATGAAAAAGCTGATTGCTTATTCATCGGTTGCCCATATGGGCTTTGTTACGATGGGCATTTTCTCGTTCACCCGCCAAGGCATTGATGGCGCATTGTTCCAAATGATCAGCCACGGGCTTGTGTCTGGCGCTTTGTTCCTCGGCGTGGGTGTGGTTTATGACCGGATGCACACGAGGGAAATCAAGGCCTATGGCGGCTTGGTTAACCGCATGCCGCTTTATGCGCTGGTGTTCATGTTCTTCACCATGGCCAATGTGGGATTGCCCGGAACATCGGGCTTTGTGGGCGAATTTATGACGCTGCTTGGCACGTTCCAAAACAACACTTGGGTGGCTTTCTTTGCAACCTCGGGCGTGATCTTATCGGCATGTTATGCGCTGTGGCTTTATCGCCGCGTATTGCTGGGCCCGCTCGACAAAGCATCGCTGGCCCACATCGTTGATATGACGCCGCGTGAACTGATGACCTTGGCACCCTTGGCCATTCTCACGTTATTCTTTGGCATTTATCCAGCGCCCATTCTCAATTTGTTTGGTGTGCCGGTTGAAGCCATTCTTAAATCCATTTCAGTCGCGATGCGGTGATCCCAATGACAATATTTCAACAAATTGGCGCAGCCGCCGCCTTCCCCGAAATCGCCCTTGCGGTTTTGGCCATGATTGTTTTGCTGGAAGGCGTTTTCTCGCAACGTGTCACCACAAGCGCCATTCGTGCAGCGGCTGTTGCCGCATTTATCGTGGTTGCACTAATGATCGTGTGGAAATCAGGCTCTGGCACCGTAACAGCTTTTGGCGGCGCATTCATCGCTGATCCCTTTGCCCGCATGATGAAAGTTCTTGCGTTAATTGGGTCTGCCGTAACTTTGGCGATGTCTGGCCGCTATTTGGCGCGCACCAAAATGGATTCAAACGAATACCCCGTTCTCATCATGTTGGCCACATTGGGCATGTTGTTGATGATTTCGGCTGGCGATTTGATAGCGCTTTATTTGGGCCTCGAGTTGCAATCATTAGCTCTTTATGTTGTGGCCGCCATCAATCGCGATAGTGCAAAATCATCTGAAGCGGGCCTCAAATATTTCGTTCTGGGCGCTCTGTCATCGGGCATGTTGCTTTACGGCGCATCGCTAATTTATGGCATCACGGGTCAAACTGGGTTTGCTGCCATTGCCGCAAGTCTTGCTGTTTCCGGCCCCACGTTGGGCATTGTGTTCGGAATTGTTTTTATTATGGCGGGCTTGGCGTTCAAAGTGTCAGCCGTGCCCTTTCATATGTGGACCCCTGATGTCTATGAAGGTGCACCAACACCCGTAACGGCCTTCTTTGCCTCGGCGCCAAAGATAGCAGCCATTGCGCTGTTCACCCGCGTCATGGTTGGGCCTTTTGCCCACATCACCCAAAGCTGGCAACAGATTGTAATTTTCATCGCCATCGCCTCTATGGCCTTAGGTGCGTTTGCCGCCATTGGCCAAAGCAATATCAAACGCCTTATGGCCTATTCATCGATCGCCAATATGGGCTTTGCGCTGGTGGGCTTGGCTGCCGGAACCGTTGAAGGCGTGCAGGGCATGATTGTTTATATGTTGATCTATCTTGTCACCACGCTGGGCACATTTGCCTGTGTTTTGTCGATGCGCCGCAATGGTCAATATGTTGAAAATATTTCAGATCTTGCAGGCCTGTCGCGCACCAACAAAGGCTTGGCTTTTTGTTTGGCAATGTTGATGTTCTCGCTGGCTGGCATTCCGCCGCTTGCGGGCTTTTTCGGAAAATTGTTGGTGTTTGCAGCGGCAATCAAAACTGGCTTAATGCCCATGTATGTCCTTGCTGTGTTGGGCGTTGTAGCCTCCGTGGTTGGTGCCTATTATTATTTGCGCATCATCAAGATTATGTATTTCGATGAAGCTGCTCCGGCATTTGATGAAGGTGAGTTTGAAACCACTTGGGTGGCTTATGCTGCCTGTGCTTTCGTATTGGCGTTTATCGTCTTTGCCCAGCCACTGATCGCGCTTGCAACGGGTGCTGCAAAATCGTTGTTTTAGTTTCCCCCTCAGTCCTTCGGACAGCTCCCCCAACAAGCAATGTCAGCGCCCTCCCACAGCTTTGCTGGGGGAGGTGCCCAAAGGGCGGAGGGGGCCTTTTGAAATGATCCCCACCCACCACCTCGACACGATCGATTCCACCAATTTGGAAGCTCGCCGTTTAGCGGCATCTGGCCAAACTGGGCCGCTGTGGATTGTGGCTGATGCGCAAACCATGGGCAAAGGCCGCTTGGGGCGAAACTGGGTATCAAAGCCCGGTAATCTTTATGCCACATTGCTTTGGCCAACCACCGCCCCGCAAAATGTTTTGAGTCAACTGAGCTTTGTTGCTGCCCTTGCTGTTCACGGTGCCGCAAGTCACTTTGCAGATGCTTCGACAATAACGTTGAAGTGGCCCAACGATTGTATGCTCAAAAACGCCAAGTTTTGCGGCATTCTTGCAGAAACACTTTCACCAAACCTCATTGCCATCGGCATTGGTGTGAACATTGCCCATCATCCCGAAGGCTTAGCTTATCCCGTCACGCGCCTTGCCGCAGCAACAGTTGATTCAATGTTCGAAGCGTTGCGGATAAGCCTCTCAAACTATTTGCAAATTTGGGATGAGGGGGCAGGGTTCGCCAAAATTGCTGTGGCGTGGGAAGCACGATGCGCTTCAATCGGTAAACCGGTCACGATTGAGACGCCAACCAGCTCGGTCCAGGGCATCTTCACAGGCTTAGGGCCAGATGGTGCGCTTCAACTGCGGCTTGCTAACTCAGTTGTGAAGTCTTTCTATGCAGGAGACGTTCGCATAGGCTATGACCAGCCCCATGAGCAGAAAACCAACACCGAAGACAAATCCCAAAAAGAAATTTGATCAAACCCCAGATTTTGTGGTGCTGCCATTGGGCGGCACCGGCGAAATTGGCATGAACTGTTATTGTTATGGCACCGGCGCATCAAACGACCGTGATTGGTTGATGGTTGATTTGGGCGTGAAATTCGGCGATGAGCGCGACCCGGGCATTGATGTGATTATGCCTGATGTAAGCTTCATCACCAAAAACCGCAAAAAATTTAATGGCCTTGTGATAACCCATGCCCATGAAGATCACATCGGCGCCATTGTGCATTTATGGCCACAACTTGAATGTGAAGTTCACTGCACGCCATTTGCCGCAGAACTTCTTAAACTGAAATTGATCGAACGTGGGCTTGATGAAGATGTGCCGGTTATCACGCATAAGCCCGGCAGCAAATTTACGTTGGGGCCGTTCAAACTTGAATTTATTGCCGTCACCCATTCAATCCCTGAATCCTGCGCGCTTTATATTGAAACACCTGAAGGCAATGCGCTTCATTCAGGTGATTGGAAAATTGATCGCACACCCATGTTGGGCGCAACAATCAACGAAAAGCGCTTTCGCGAATTGGGTGATAAGGGCGTTGATGCGTTGATTTGCGATTCAACCAACGTGCTGCGTGAAGGCATGTCGCCATCAGAAAAAGATGTGGCGGCAACGCTGGAAGATATTATTTTAAACGCCAAAGGCCGCGTGGCGGTCACAACCTTCGCCAGCCACGTTGAGCGTATTTCATGCGCTGTTCGCGCAGCGCGTTCAGCGGGCAGAGAAGTTGTGATCGCTGGTCGCGCCATGCGTAACACAATCGAAGCCGCGCGCAAATGCGGCTATCTCAAAGATGCGGGCGCATTTTTAGATATTGAAGAATTTGGCTATTTGCCGCCAGAACGAATTCTGCTGTTGTGCACCGGAAGCCAAGGTGAACCACGCGCCGCCATCAGCCGCATTGCCGATGATAGCCATCCGCAAATCGCACTTGAAAAAGGCGATCTGGTTATTTTTTCTGCGCGCACCATTCCGGGCAATGAAAAAGTTGTCAGTGCCGTTATCAACAATTTGTCGAAGTTGGATATTGAGGTGATCACACCTGATGAGGCGATGCTGCATTCCTCTGGCCATCCACGCCAAGGCGAATTGAAAATGATGTATGAATGGGTGCGCCCCAAAATTTTGGTGCCCATGCATGGCGAACCACGCCACCTTAAGGCCCATTCCAACTTCGCCAAAGCCAATGGCATTCCAGAGACGATCATTCTTGAAGATCTTAAAATCGCACGGTTGAAGCCAGGCGAAGCAGGCATCATCGATGAAGCCCCCGGTGGCCGTTTGCACCTTGATGGTAAGTTAATTGTTGAATCAGAAGATGGCCCCGCCAGAGATCGACGCAAGCTTTCATTTGCGGGAATTATATTTGTCAGTGTACTGATTGATTCGAAATTAGATCTGCAAGACTTTCATCTTATTATCGATGGCATTCCCGAACGCTTGGGCGACGAGCTGGCCGAACTGGCAGAAGAAGCGTTTACAGCCATGCCGCGCAGCCGCCGGAAAGACGATAACACAGTTGAAGAAGCCATTCGAAATGCTTTGCGCCGCGCCTGCGATAATGTTTGGGGCAAAAAGCCGGTGGTAAAAGTTGTGGTCATGCGTTCCTAGGCCAACCACTTCAATCAGGCTATTTGGAGAAATCCACTAGCGAACCGAATATGGATCTCATATAAAACTATGATGAATGCTAAAATAGTTTTTAAAATTCTCCATTCTTTTCGATGGTTGATGTTGGTATTTTGTTTTGGCTTGGCGCTGGCTCTGTTGGGGTTTGCCGCCGTTTTTGTGATCAAAACCTATAAGTTCCTTCTCGCTGTTCCGGTGATGGACGAGGTTGATGCCCTGCTGAAAATTCTGGGTTTGATTGATTCTGCCTTGGTTGCGGGCTTGGTGGTGATGGTTATGCTTTCGTGTTTCAGCTCATTTGTTGAAAATCAAGACGATGATAAAAGCCAGTCTTGGCTATCCAGCATGAGCTTTGGTGTGTTGAAATTGAAGCTGGCGTCAACCATCGCGGCAATTGGTGCCATCAACCTGTTGGAAGCTGTGTTTGAAAC
>JAYUHQ010000360.1:0-1066 GCA_043766895.1 Aestuariivirga sp. | reverse complement strand
GCCTTGAAAAAGACGGGCTGGGCGACTTGGTTATTCAAGTCTCGCAAGACGGCGGCGGTGCGACCGCCAAGGCTAGCCGCACGCTCAATAGACGCGCTGAATTTGCCAGCACTGAAGTTTATCTTCCAAAAGTGTTGTGCATCGAACAGGGCAACGCCCGCGAACTTGACTATGACACCGATATTTTGGCGACAATCGATTGGCGCGGCTTTGACGCCAGCAAGATTGCCGATGCCATTCCGGCCAACGTGCAAGCCGCTGAACGGCAGCTTCAGCGCATAATCCTCACAGATACCGCTGAACACTTTTCCGCTGAAACGATAGGGGCGGCGCAAGAAGCCATGCGCTTTGATCCCGCCTATGCCGTGCGCCTGATTTCAGACCTTGTGCCAAATCCGTTTGTTGGCCGCGAAATAGTTGGTGGATTGTTGAGTGAATTGAAAGCGCGTGGTTTTGATGATGCCAAGCTTGGCGCGTTGTCGAGCAGGATCATCGATGAATTGCGCCGCGCCCTTGATACCGCCCGCAACGCCATGGCTGAAAAGGTTTTCAAAGACGGTGTTACCGCTGGCACTGTTCAATTCCGTTTGCGACTCGACCGCAAGAATTGGCGATTGCCCTTCACAATTGAAACGAACGAACCTGAAGGTGCGCGGCAAGTGCTTAATCCAAACGGTGGCCCATTGACGAAAAGCCTGTTTGCGCCAATCTATGAGAATGAACTGAACAATGACGAGCAGGCCGTTGCTGGCTATCTTGATGACGAAAAGACTTTGCAATGGTGGCATAGAAATGTTGCGCGTCGGCAATATGGCTTACAGGGCTGGAAACGTGCCAAGGTCTATCCCGATTTCCTGTTTGCAGTTCAACGCCAAGGCAAAGGCAATCGAATTGTTGTTTTGGAAACCAAGGGCGATCAACTCGATAACCTCGACACCGCCTATAAGCGCGATTTGCTTAGCCAACTTTCCGACAATTTCTCATGGGATAAAACTCAAACCGCTGGCAAGCTAGAACTTCAATCCGAAAACGGTGAAACCGTCGAATGCGCCTTGGTGCTTATGAG
>JAYUHQ010000359.1:0-1067 GCA_043766895.1 Aestuariivirga sp. | reverse complement strand
TCGCCCATCGTAAACTTGATGTGCCATCGCGGCGCAAAACCGATTTGGAATGAAACGATTGCTGCGTTTACGCCGCCTGATGTTGGCGCAGAATTTACCGCGATTGGAAGCGCTGCGGGCCACATGCTGCTTTCAGAATGTTTGGCCGATGGTGCCCGCGTTGGCACGATGCGGGGCAAAGTTGCATCTGCTCCAAAATGCCGGGATGAAGCTTTCGCCATCCAACCATTTTGGTGGGTGAAAGAATCAACTGGAAAGGCATTCATCGATTATCAAAATGATGCCACCGCCAAAGACTTGCCGCTTGCAGCGCGTGAAGGTTATGGCCATGTGGAATTGGCCAAGCGTTACACCACAACCGGCATGGCCACAGACCAAGGCAAGCTTGGCAACGTGAACGCCATTGCCATTCTTGCCGAAGCTTCTGGCAAGTCTATCGCTGAAATGGGCACAACAACATTCCGGCCTTTTTACACGCCCGTATCCTTTGGTGCATTTGCCGGCCCGTTTTCTGGCCACCATTTTCAACCGGTGCGCAAAACCCCGTTGCATGATTGGGCCACTGAACAGGGCGCTGTATTTGTGGAAACCGGATTGTGGATGAGATCAAGCTGGTTTCCCAAAGCGGGTGAAGATTGGTTGGCGTCTGCCGCGCGCGAGGTGAAAGCCACTCGTGCCAGTGTTGGCCTTTGTGATGTTTCAACCTTGGGCAAGATTGATATTCAAGGCAAAGATGCTGGCGCATTTCTCGATAGGCTTTATTGTAATACCTTCAGTACACTGAGCATTGGCAAAGCCCGTTATGGTTTGATGTTGCGTGAGGATGGCATTGTGTTTGATGATGGCACCACATCGCGCCTTGCTGAAGATCATTTTGTGATGACCACAACAACGGCGAACGCCGCCCGCGTGATGAGCAACATTGAATTTGCCCACCAAGTGCATTGGCCTGAACTTGATGTGCAATATGTTTCAGTAACTGAACAATGGGCGCAAATGGCCATTGCTGGCCCCAAGGCGCGCGCCACTTTGCAGAAGCTTGTTGACGGATTGACACTGAACGATGA
>JAYUHQ010000358.1:0-3157 GCA_043766895.1 Aestuariivirga sp. | reverse complement strand
TCATCGAAGCAAAGCCGCATAAACTCAAAACCCAGATGCGCCAAATCCTCCATTCAATCAGGCCGCACAAAGTCCCAATTTATCTGACGACGGACAGTTTTCTGGTGCAAAAGGGAAAAAAAGGCAGGACGTACATAATCGTTATAATGCTATCAGAAGGTTCCGAAACCGGATTGCCCACCATGAGCCAATTTTTGACAAAGACCTAGGCGTTGCTCACGAAGAAATTTTAACTGCAATTTCATGGATGTGCCCTGACACTTTCGCTTGGACAAAACATCATAGCCGTGTGATCAGCGTAATTAGATAATTTCAAACTGACCCACTACCAAGATGATCTCCTGAAAGCCACAACGGTGTTGATCGGTCTCGAACCGAGGTTTGCGCCGATTATCGACCGACATGGCCTACCTTCGCTTCGGCGCGTTCCCAATAATTTGGAAAGCTTGTTGATGATCGTCACAGAGCAGTTTTTGTCTTTGCAGGCTGCAGCGGCCATTTGGGCAAGAATTAAATTACGGTTGGGCGATTTAACAGCCGCAAGTGTGTTGACCCTATCGCGGGAAGAATTGGTGGCATTGGGACTGTCGCGATCAAAAGCCAAGTGCTTTCACGCCTGTGCGAATGCCAATATAAATTTTGAAGATCACCTCGTTTTGCGCCCATCGCTTCTTGCCATCTTGGGCATCGGGCCATGGACCGTCGATATTTTCATGTTGACCGCTTGGGGCGAAGCTGACTGCTGGCCGGTGGGCGATGTGGCGTTGCAAGTTGCGGTGCAGCACCTGTTTGAATTGCCATCGCGGCCAACGCATCGTGAAATGGAAGCAATTGCCCAGCATTGGCGCCCATCACGCGCGGCCGCTGCAAGGCTTTTATGGGCGCATTATCGCCACTTGAAGGCATTGCCGCAGGCCCCTTCACAGAACTGATATAGAGCGATAGTATCTGGTCTAAGAACGATGAGGTTTTGATTGTATCACGCGCCCATCTCGCCGGAGTCTTGTCCCGCACTGGTTCTTAACGCCGACTTCCGGCCGTTGAGCTACTATCCCTTGTCGTTGTGGTCTTGGCAGGACACAATCAAAGCCGTGTTTTTAGATCGGGTAAACATTGTATCGGAATACGATACTGTGGTTCATTCGACCAGTTCAGAATTCAAGTTGCCTTCGGTTGTGTCACTAAAAACTTACGTGAAGCCTTCCCGAACCCCGGCCTTTACGCGGTTCAATGTTTTCTTGCGCGATAAATTTATGTGTCAATATTGCGGATCCAATAGTGATCTTACGTTTGATCATGTTATTCCACGCTCTAAAGGTGGTCAGACCACGTGGGAAAATGTCGTAGCAGCCTGCTCTCCGTGCAACCTGACCAAAGGCGGGGCTATGCCCAAAGAGGCACGCATGTTTCCGGCGCACTGGCCCAAGGTGCCATCTGTGGCACAACTTCATAGCAACGGCAGGCTTTTTCCACCAAATTATCTCCACCAAAGTTGGATGGATTTTCTCTACTGGGATGCTGAGCTCGATCCATAAGATTTGCTGAACGCCAAGAATGCTGTGAACCCAGAAATGATAGCATTCCAGCCTGCAAGAGAAAGCCCTAAAATGCGGATAGCGGGTTGATCACACATCACGGCTTGTTTGGTAAGATCTGGAAGGCCGCCCGTTAAAGTTCCACCCGTACATGTTGTGGGGCCGGACCAAAATTTCCATTCAACGCCTGCATGAAAAATTCCGAAAATACAGCTTGCCAGCATTATCAGGCCCAGCAAAACCAATCCACCACGCAAAACGGAAGGGTTGTTTTTGCTGAGCAGAACAAAAAATAGGCTGAGTGGAACTGCGGCATAATAAGCATAGCGTTGCATCAAGCACAGTTCACAAGGGGCATAACCCGCGAATTGAAAAATCCAGGCGCCTGCGATGGTGGCAAACGTGATTGCAAAAACCATAAGCATGGCTTGATGTGAGGTGATTGATTTTAACACGTGAGTACTCCTGAACCGGCAAATAATTTTACCGCAAAATAGACTGTTATTATTATTGCAGCAACAATGCCGGCAAATAGGCCCAAACGCTTTTCAATAAAAAGTTTGATGGGCTCGCCATAGGTTTTCAACGCCCATGCTAAAGCCATGAAGCGCGCACCGCGGGCAATGACGCAGGATAATACAAAGAAAATAAAGTTAATCTGCACAACGCCTGCAAGAATTGTAACAATTTTGATGGGAGGCAAATGTGCAAGCCCCGAGGTGACCAGCAAAAGCAACAAAGTTTGGTTGCTGGCACAAGTTTTCAGATGCTCGAATTTTTGTAATTCGCCAAATGAACTTAAGATTGGTTTTGCCACCGATTCATAGGCGAAATAGCCAAGATAATAACCGGCAATTCCTCCAAGGGTTGAGGCGACGGTTGCCACAAATGCAAAACGATACGCACGGCTTGGTTTTGCCAAGGCCATGGGAATGAATAAAATATCAGCTGGCACCAGAAAAACTGAACTTTCAATGAAGGCAATAAAAGCCAGCCAAAGTTCAGCGGATTTACTTGCCGATAAGCTTAAGACACAATCGTAGAGCTTTTTAAGCATCAATCATTGTCAATTCTATTTTGGCGCATGGATTTTGTTTTTCCGCGTTTTACCTTGCTTTCAAGGCGTTTTAACGTGGACGAATAAGTCGGCTTTGTCGCACGTCGGGTTTTTGGACGAATCAGTGATTTTCGCAAAAGATCAACCAAACGTTCCAAGGCTGCTGATCTGTTGCGTTCTTGAGACCGGAAACTTTGCGCTTGAATGACCAAAACCTGATCTTGCGTCAACAGTCTGCCGGCCAACTTGGCCAAACGTAGCCTTGCGTCATCAGGAAGGCCGGCGCGGGTTGTATCATAGCGAAGTTCAACCGCCGTGGACACTTTGTTCACATTTTGTCCGCCAGGACCAGAGGCGCGCATGAAAGTTTCGACAAGATCGGCCTCATCAATGGCAAAAGAATCAGAAATTCGGATCATGTTTTGTTTAAAGCGCCTTTCTAGTTGACGGCGCAAGCCTCTAGGCCTTAGAGAGTGCGCCGAAATGCCCTTGTGGTGGAATGGTAGACGCGACGGACTCAAAATCCGTTTCCGAGAGGAGTGGGGGTTCAAGTCCCTCCAAGGGC
>JAYUHQ010000357.1:0-21718 GCA_043766895.1 Aestuariivirga sp. | reverse complement strand
CAGGTTATGCCAGCCACACAAGGCAACTTCTACACCAAGATTGCGCTTGTTCCATATAACAATGGCGTAAACGTGGGTGCCGCCATGGCCCCCTTGGCGCGTGGTGGCATTCAAACGGGTACGAATGTTTTGCCGGGGTGGCAAAATTATAAATTTCCATCGTTCGACAGCTATGGCAACACAACCAGCAATGGCGTTCCCATTACGCAAACGCTTGCTGTGACCAATTGTGTGACTGAACGCACGGGTTTGAATGCCTATACAGACGCTTCGGTCGCGCTATTCCCGCTCGGCCGGCAATATGCACCCAGTGGTAACCCTTGCACGGTGACCCAAATGACACCCCTTTCCACCGATAAAACCGCCTTGACCAATTCCGTCAATGCCATGACGGCGGGCAACTCTACGGCCGGACAAGTTGGTATTGCTTGGGGTTGGTATGCTTTGTCGCCCAATATTGGGCTTTGGTCTGGTGCCAGCGCGCCTGCCACTTATGACAAACTAACAACCACTGTCGTTGCACAAAAAGTTGCTAAAGTTATGATACTCATGACTGATGGTGAATATAATTCAGCCTATGCCAACGGCGTGATCACCGGGGCACCGAACGTGTCCGGAAGCGGCTCGATCACTGATCACATTAATATGGCGCCAAACAACGGTGATTCATACACGCAATCCAATAGTATGTGTGCTGCCATCAAAGCTTCCGGCATCGAAGTTTATGTGATCTCGTTCCAGTTGGATAAGTCATACCCCGCACGGGTGAATCTTATTAACAACTGCGCCACGGATGCGGGCCACGTGATTGATGGTGATACCCAATCGCTTGACTCAGCCTTTGCCAATATCGCCAACAAGCTTCTGGCCATGCGTATTACCGGTTAACAGGCGGCGGGCCTGAACTGAAGAAGGACGAGAGGATAAAACCTTTCGTCCTTTTTACTTGCAGCGAACCTACAAAAGCCGCAAACTTTGGCTCATGAATCATCATTTCAATGAAGATCGGATCACCATGGTTTTACGCGGCATATCTTTTCTGGTTTTGAGTTTATTTTTGGCCCCTATGGCTGGCGCTGAAACGCCGCTTGAATCGTCTTTTGCAGGCGATTATTTGGCCTCGCGCAGCGCCTCACAATTGCATGATATCGGTGCCACCATTCAATACACCCATGACGCGCTGGTCTATGATCAAAACAACGTGGTTTTAAATGAACGTTTGTTTCAGGCCCAAGTTATGGCCGGAGATATTGCCAAAGCTGAACCTTTGGCCGCCCAAGTGATCAAAGCCAATAGCCAACACCGGATGGCCCGATTGGTTTTGGGCTTGAAAGACTTTCGGGCAAGGCGCTATCAGGAGGCGCGCGACCATTTCACCGAAGCGGCCTATACGCCTTTGGGTGAGCTGACCTCAGCTTTGCTTTCGGCTTGGTCTTATGCGGGCGAAGGCTCGCTCAATGCGGCTTTGCATGAGCTTGACAAGTTGGATGGCCAAGAGGCTTTTGCTAATTATAAAGCGTTTCATGGCGCGTTGATTGCAGATCTTTTAGGCTCAAGCTTGCGGGCAGATCCTGCCTATAAAAAGGCCTATGAACTTGCGCCAAACAGTTTGCGCATTGTGCAAGCTTATGGAAACTTCTTGGAACGCAACGGCCACAAAGATCAAGCCATAAAAATTTATCAAACTTATTTGGCTGATGGGCAACGCGATATTTTGGTGCGCAATGCTTTAGACAAAGCGTCGGCCAACACAAAACCCAGCCCCTTTGTACCTTCGGCTGCGGCTGGTGCTGGCGAAGTTTTGTTCTCCCTGGCAGGCGCTTTGAATGGTGATCAAAACAGCGATAGCGCTTTGATGTATTCACAATTGGCTGTGGGTTTAAGTGCTGACAAGCCGGTTATTTTGACAACTGTTGGCGGTGCCCAAGCCGATCTGAAAGACTATGAAGCTTCCAACAAAACCTATGATCAAATTCCGAAAGATTCGGTTCTGCGCAATTATGCCGATACGCAAATTGCGGTCAATTTACAACGTGATGGCAAGAATGTTGAAGCCATAGAAAAGCTAAAAGCGGTTCTGGCACAAGATCCTAAAAACTATGATGCGTTGGTAACGCTTGGCAGTATTTATCGTGCAACAGAAGATTTTCCAAAGGCCGAAGAAACTTTTAGCCAAGCGCTTCAATTGCTTTCACCTGATGATGCCAATGCTTGGAAACTTTATTATGACCGCGGCATTGCCTTTGATCGCGCCAAGGAATTTGACAAAGCAGAAGCAGATTTTCGCAAAGCGCTGGCACTGTCTAAGGACGATCCTTCGGTTCTCAACTATTTGGGTTATTCCATGATTGATCGTGGTGTACACTTGGATGAGGCCATTGCCATGGTGAAAAAAGCCGTTGAACTTAAACCCAATGATGGCTTCATCGTCGATAGCTTGGGCTGGGCCTATTATACCCTGCGCGACTATGAGCAAGCCGTGAACTATTGTGAGCGTGCTGTTGATCTTAATCCCGCTGACCCTATTATTTCTGAACATTTGGGTGATGCATATTGGCGCGCAGGCCGCAAGCTTGAAGCACAATTTGAATGGAACCATGCACGCGCCAATCACCCCGAAAAAGATGATCTGGCCCGCATCGAAGGCAAAATTAAAAGTGGCTTGGTCGACGTTCCTGCAACGGCGCCCACTAAGGGCTAGCGTTAAAGTGATTTTTGAACACGCACCCGCCAAGATAAACTTGGCGTTGCATGTTTTGGGGCGCAGGGCTGATGGCTATCATGAACTGGATTCACGCGTTGCTTTTGTCGACGTGGGCGATGACATTGTAATTTCAACAAGCCATCGCAACAGTTTGAGAGTTGATGGCATATTTGCTGACGATGTGCCCCTTGGTGATGATAATATTATTTGGAAAGCTTGGCGTGCTCTGAATGAGCTATTTCCGCTGCCTTATGTGACAGTTGGCCTTACCAAAAATCTTCCCGTGGCTTCAGGCATTGGTGGGGGCTCTGCTGATGGTGCAGCCATGTTGCGGGGGCTTTTGCGCCTGATTGGCCAAACGCTGAGCCAAGCACAAGTGACCGCCTTTGCCCGCAGCTTGGGTGCAGATGTGCCAGTTTGCTTTTACAGCAAGGCTTGTCGCATGACCGGTATTGGTGAAACAATCAGTATACTGACAGATAAATTACCAACAGCACTTGTTTTGGCCAATCCGGGCTTAGGTTGTTCAACGCCGCAGATTTTTCAGGCGATGAATTTGCAGTTGGGCGAGAATTATGTGCAAGGTTCTGAGCTTTGGCGCAATGACCTGACGCAAGCGGCCTTACGGGTGCAGCCTATTATTGGCGATGTTTTGGGCGCTTTGCACAATGAAAATATAGGTTCTGTTCGGATGTCAGGATCTGGGGCGACGTGCTTTGCAGAAGCGGAAACTTTTTTTGTCGCAGAGCAAGCAGCGGCCCGGTTAGCAGACATTCATCCCAGTTGGTGGGTAAAGGCCACCAACCTGCTTTAGCCTATCTGACCGCGATGCCTTAAAAACTGATCTGCCAGAACAATGGCCATCATCGCCTCGCCCACGGGCACTGCTCTGATGCCGACACAAGGATCATGGCGGCCTTTGGTCATAATATCGGCGTCTTCACCTTTGGCTGTTACGGTTTTGCGCGGGGTTAAAATGGACGACGTGGGTTTAACCGCAAAACGCACAACAATTTCTTGGCCAGATGAGATGCCGCCCAAAATGCCGCCAGCATGGTTGGATTGAAATTCTGGCTTGCCATCTTTCATGCGAATTTCATCTGCATTTTCTTCACCACTTAAGGCAGCACTGGCAAAGCCTTCACCAATTTCTACACCCTTGACGGCGTTAATGCTCATCATGGCTGCGGCCAGCTCTGAATCTAGTTTGGCATAAAGCGGTGCGCCCCAACCGGCTGGTACACCAGTGGCCACAACTTCGATGACAGCGCCGCACGAAGACCCAGCTTTTCTGACGCCATCCAAATAGATTTCCCAATCTTGGGCGGCGGTTGCGTCCGGGCAGAAGAATGGGTTTTTTTCAATCTCGGCCCAATCCCATTTATTTCGGTCAATTTTATGAGGGCCCATTTGCACCAGTGCGCCGCGAATAATCACATCTGGAATAACGAGCCTTGCTACAGCACCTGCGGCCACACGACAGGCCGTTTCTCGCGCCGACGATCTTCCGCCACCACGATAATCGCGAATGCCATATTTGGCGTCATAGGTCAGATCGGCATGACCGGGACGAAATGAATCTCTTATTTCACCATAGTCTTTTGAACGTTGATCGGTGTTTTCAATCACCAGTGCAATGGGGGTTCCAGTTGTGCGCAGTCCTTGGGTTCTTTCATCTTCAAAAACGCCTGAAAGAATTTCCACCTCGTCGGCCTCACGGCGCTGCGTGGTAAACCGGTTTTGGCCAGGCTTGCGCTTGTTCAGAAACCCTTGGATATGATCTGCCGAAATGGCCAAATTGGGCGGACATCCATCCACAACAGCGCCGATTGATACACCATGACTTTCACCAAAGGTGGTGACGCGAAACAAATGACCGAATGTGTTGTGTGACATGCCAGTGGTGATTAGAGGGTTTTTAACAGGTTGAAAAGGGTGGCTGAATTGAGGCTTGTTCTCAGGCCGCTGTCAGGGTTATAGAGCCCTTCATGACATTGAAACTTGCCATTGCTGGGGCCGCCGGGCGCATGGGGCGCGAGCTCGCCAAAATTGTCCATGACACGCCCGGTTGCATTTTGGCAGGAGGGCTTGAAGCGCCTCATTCGACCTATTTGGGTGCCGACTATGGCGAGCTGATCGGCGTCGGAAAATTGGGTGTTGTGATCACCGCAGATCCGGACACCGTTGTTGCTCAGGCAGATGGCATTATTGATTTTACAATTCCTGCTGCAACTTTGGCCTTGCTTCATCATACGCAGGGCAAAATCCATGTGATTGGCACAACGGGCATTGATGCGACGGGAGATGCGGCGATTGCCCAAGCGGCAAAATCGGCAACAATTGTTAAAACCGGAAATTTCTCGCTTGGGGTTAATATGCTTGCAGCTTTGGTGAAGCGCGCGGCAGCGGCCTTGGGCCAAGAGTTTGATATTGAAATTTTAGAAATGCACCACCGTATGAAAGTCGATGCGCCATCGGGCACAGCGTTGCTGTTGGGCAAGGCCGCTGCAGACGGCCGCGCAATAAATTTGAAAGAAAATTCGGTGCGTTCACGTGATGGACACACCGGCGCCCGAAAAGTGGGTGATATTGGTTTTGCAACATTGCGCGGCGGTTCGGTTGTGGGTGATCACACCGTCATCTTTGCTGGTAACGGCGAACGATTGGAACTTCGCCATGTGGCGGAATCGCGTGAATTATTTGCACGTGGCGCTGTTAAAGCCGCCGTCTGGGCCAAAGAGCAAAAGCCCGGGCTTTATTCAATGTTTGATGTTTTGGGGATTTCATAAATGAGTGGAACTTTGGTATTGGTGCGTCACGGACAAAGTGACTGGAACTTAAAAAATCTTTTCACCGGTTGGAAAGATCCTGAGCTCTCGCCCAAAGGTGTGGAAGAAGCCAAAGCCGCCGGCCAACGCTTGAAGGCCAAGGGTTTGAAGTTTGATGTGTGTTTTACATCGGCGCTGACCCGTGCGCAAAATACTTTGGCTTTGATCTTGACTGAGCTTCAACAAACTGGCCTTCCCGAAACACGCGACCAAGCGTTGAACGAACGTGATTATGGCGAACTGACTGGCCTTAACAAAGACGACGCCCGCAAAAAATTTGGTGAAGAGCAGGTCTTGGTGTGGCGGCGTTCATTTGATGTTCCCCCTCCTGGCGGTGAATCACTCAAAGATACATTGGCGCGCTCTTTGCCCTACTACATGCACAAAATTCAGCCGCATGTGTTGGAAGGTAAAACTGTCTTGGTGGCGGCGCACGGCAATTCATTGCGTTCGCTGATCATGGCGATTGAAGGCCTAACGCCTGAACAGATTTTAAAACGCGAGCTCGAAACCGGAGTTCCAATTGTGTATCAATTGAATGCAAATTCAACGCCTGCATCGATCGAAGTTCTCGCCTGATGCATGTGAAGCTTCTGAACCATGCAGAAGCCGAATTTTCGATTGAACGGTTGTCTGAAATATTGATTGATGCGGTGGCCCAGGGTGCTGGCGTTAGTTTTATGCATCCGTTATCGAACCAAGATGCGAATGACTATTGGCGCTCACAACTGAGCGCTGTTGCGGTGGGCAAGACTTTTATTTTTGTGTGCACTGACCGAACAGGCACAATGACTGGCACTGTGATGCTGCAAAAATCTTGGGCACCCAATCAACTGCACCGGGCTGATGTGGCAAAGCTTTTGGTGCATTCTGATTATCGCCGCCAAGGTGTTGCATCAGCGCTGGTGTTGGCTTTAGAAAAACACGCCTCTGCCATCGGCTTAACGCTGCTCACCTTTGATGCTGTGGCCGGTGGTGGTGCCGAAGGCTTTTATCGCACCATGGGTTATGTGCCTGTGGGTGTTATTCCGGGCTATGCCTATTCTGGAAATGGCAAACTTGATGACACCATGTTTTTTTATAAAACCTTGTGAGGTTTTATTTCGGCGCGCGTTTGGCCAAAATTCGTTGCAATGTTCGGCGATGCATGTTCAGCCGACGCGCGGTTTCTGACACATTGCGATTGCACAGTTCAAACACGCGTTGAATATGCTCCCACCGCACGCGATCTGCTGACATCGGGTTATCTGGCAATGCGTTGCGATGTTCTTTATCGCCGGTCAAAGCGCCATAGACTGCATCAGCGTCAGCAGGTTTGGCCAAATAATCTATTGCACCCATTTTTACAGCCGTGACAGCCGTAGCGATATTGCCATAGCCCGTTAACACCACAACGCGCGCTTCGGGCTTTGCTGCATGCAAAACTTCAATCACGTCGAGGCCATTGCCGTCTGTCAGGCGCAAATCAACCACGGCATAGAACGGCGCTTCTTTTTTAACTTCGGCAATGCCTTCGGCCACTGTATCGGCCAATCGCACGACGAAGCCGCGCGTTTCCATGGCTTTTCCCAGCCGGGTTAGAAAGGGTTTATCATCGTCAACCAGCAGAAGTGTTTTGGGTGTTGTGTTCATCATTTTCTCTTGTCGTGGCTTTTACCTAAGGTCAAGCCTTTTTGGCCACATCAACACTTACGCGCGGCCAGCTGATCTGGATGATAGCCCCCTTGTCTGGGGCCTTGCGGTTGGCCAAAGTGACACTGGCGCCAGATCTTTCCAGCAGTGTTTTAGCAATGAAAAGACCAAGCCCCATGCCTTCATGCTGGCCCGGTTCACCCGGTTCAGCTTCACCATAGCCCGGTCTTGTGGTGACAAACGGATCGCCCAATTGATCAAATATGGCTTGGTCAAAACCTGGCCCGTCGTCGGCCACTGAAACTTGCACTTGGCTGGCAGACCAGCGGGCTTTCACATCCACTTTAGATTTGGCAAAGTCGATTGCGTTTTCCAGAATATTGCCCAGGCCATAGGTGATGGCTGGATTGCGCCGAAAGGTGGGTGCGATTTCAGGTTTTTTTGGATCATTGCATTTGGCATCAACAACAATTGCAACATCTGATCCGCGAAGCGGGGCTATCATATCTTCAAGCATCGCCTCAAGACCCACTTGAAAGTACAGATCATCAGACAGTTGTTCTGGCACCGCCAGCCTTGTTAAAATTTCGCGGCACCTGGCAGCTTGGCTGATCAACAAATCAATATCGTCGTTATGGGCAAAGTCTTTGGGCAATTCACGTTTCAATTCTTTGGCCACCAAAGCAATCGTGGCCAAGGGTGTTCCCAATTCATGGGCGGCGGCGGCGGCCAAGCCATCAAGGGCTGATAATCGTTGTTCACGCGCCAAAACCAGTTCGGTTGCTTGTAAGGCCGACGACATGACGCGGGCTTCTTCGGCGATCCGTCTTGCATAGATGGCTGAGAAAACTGTGGCAGAGACAATGGCCACCCACATGCCAAACACGTAAATTGGTGGAATGCTAAATTCCACATCGTCTGGCCATGGCAAAGGCTTGTGATAGAATGACAGAAAAGAAGAACAGGCAAGCCCGATGGCGCCTAGAGATGCCGTCCACAGGATGGGAAGCGATGTGGCTGATACCGTTACAGGCACAAGGAACAACAACGAAAATGGGTTTTGCAATCCACCTGTTAAATACAAAAGCCCTGCCAGTTGCAGCACGTCGTAACACAATAGCAATCCGGCCGATTGGGCCGAAAGCCTTTGACTGCCACGCCAGCGCAAATTGAGAAATACATTGAGCCAAGCACTGAGCGCAATGAGGCCCAAACATGCGCTTAAAGGCAATTTGAAACCCAAGTAAAACTCAACCCCTAGAACAGCTGCGGCTTGACCAAAAACCGCAAGCCAGCGCAACCGCACCAACGTTCGGAGGCGGAGGAGACCCAGTTCAGGTGCTGCGGCAATTTGGGTGATGTCAGTCATTTTTTCTGCGCTAAACTTAGATGACATTAAATGAGGTTGTTCGAGAATGCAAAAATCGCGCCGCTTGGCTGGATTCGTACTGGCTTTTATCTTGGCACTTGCAGCTGGTTATTTCGCATTGACCAATCAGCGCATGGACCATCAAGTAATTTCAACCGGCACGGCCCTTGTTGGCGGGCCGTTTGCGTTGACCAACCAAAAAGGTGAAGCAGTTACCGAAAAAACCTATGCTGGCAAATATATGATGGTGTTTTTTGGTTTTAGCCATTGCCAAGATGTGTGCCCCACCGAACTTCAAGTGATGACAGCGGCCTTGCAACAGTTGGGCACGCAGGCTGACCAAATTGTGCCAATTTTTGTATCGATCGATCCGGAACGTGATTCACCCAAGGTTATGGCAGATTATGTGAAGGCTTTTGACCCACGTTTGCAAGGGCTTACGGGCACAGCCGAACAAGTGGCGGGCATAGCCAAGGCCTATCATGCCTTTTACAAGAAAATTCCAAATGAGAAAAATCCTGATGATTATGAGATGGATCACACGTCCATCATCTATATGATGGGGCCTGATGGCGGGTTTATTAAGCATTTTAACTATACAACGGATGCGAATGCATTGGCAGAAGATCTCAAAAAGGTGCTAAAGACTTGAAAATGAATTCAGTTCCCGCCCCCGCATCGTTTCTCTATCCGCTTTTTGAGATGAACCACGCCGCCCTGCAGCCCATGCGACTTATGGCTGATATTGGCCTTTTATTTTGGCAAAATGCCTCCAACCCCATGCGCGATACCAGCTTTGGGCGGCAGGCAACAGCCGGTCTTACAATGTTTGAACGTGCAACACGGCGTTTCGACAAGCCAGAATTTGGCATTTTAAATACAAAAATTGGCAAGACTGAATTTGCCATCAAAGAAGACATTGTTTGGCAAAATAAGTTTTGCCATGTCATTCGTTTTACCAAGGTTGGCTTGGCAAAAAAACAGCCCAAACTTCTGTTGGTGGCGCCGATGTCTGGCCATTATGCAACGTTGTTGCGTGACACCGTAAAATCAATGCTACCGCATTTTGACTGTTACGTAACTGATTGGCAGGACGCGCGCGATATTCCCGTTTCCGCCGGGGCTTTTGATCTTGATGATTATACTGATGCGATAATTGCAATTTTGCATCATTTTGGTGAGCGTGCACATATCATGGCGGTGTGCCAACCTTCGGTGCCTGTTCTGGTCGCCAGCGCTTTGATGGCCGACAAGGATGACGCACTGGTGCCCCTTAGCATGGTATTGATGGGGGGCCCGATTGATACACGACGCAACCCGACTGGCGTTAACAAAATGGCCGAATCAAAATCGATTGATTGGTTCAAACAGACCGCAACAATGAAAGTTGCTGGCCCGCACCACGGTGTGGGGCGCGAAGTGTATCCGGGCTTTATGCAGCTTGGTGGATTTTTGTCGATGAACATGGAGCGCCACTTGAAGGCGCATCGCACGCTTTATCAAGATCTTGTTGATGGCGAAGATGATGATGTGGACAAGCACAACCAGTTTTACGATGAATATATGGCGGTGATGGATCTTACCGCCGAGTTTTATCTCCAAACCGTTGAGCGGGTTTTCATTTATCATGATCTTCCCTCTGGCACTTATCGCCATCGCGGCGATTTGATTGATCCCGGCAAAATTACCAAGACGGCATTGTTGACCATCGAAGGCGAGCGGGACGACATTTCCGGCGTTGGTCAAACCGAAGCGGCCCATGATTTGTGCCCAGCTATACCTGACACAATGAAAAAACAACATTTGCAAATGGGTGTTGGGCATTATGGCGTATTTTCGGGTTCGAAATATCGGCGTGATATTGCGCCGATGATCGTTGAATTTCTGTCCGCCCAGAAACCGTGATTGGGTTTTTACGAACACTCAATCTCGTTCGTGCAAGCCCACCGGCACCTGAAACCCAAGTGATCGAAATCAACAACCGCAAAATTAATTTGCGGTTCAAACGCAACGCACGTGCCAAACGCATGGTGTTACGGTTTGATGCAAAATCACATGATTTGGTGATGACATTGCCCAAGCGAACTGGTTTGGCCGAAGCATTGCATTTTGCGCACCATTCAACCGGGTGGATTGCTAAAACACTGGAAAAACAGAAACTGCCGGTGACGATAAGCGCTGGCGCAACCATTATGTTTCGTGGCGAAATGGTGCAGGTTCAATGTTCGGGTGGAACGCGCGGGCTGATTGGTGTTTCTGGCGGCGTGATCACAGTTCCGGGCAATCCTGCCCATGTTGAGCGGCGATTGAAAGACTATTTCAAAAAGCAGGCTTTGGCCGATTTAACCCAAGCGTCTCGGTATTATGCAGCCGCGATGGAAGCCAAGTTTTCTCGGGTTACAATTCGTGATCAAAAGACGCGTTGGGGATCATGTTCAGCGACTGGTGCTTTGTCTTATTCTTGGCGCTTGATTTTAGCGCCTCCTTTTGTTTTGGATTATGTTGCCGCCCATGAGGTGGCCCATTTGCGCCAAATGAACCACGGCCCGCAGTTTTGGCGGTTGGTTCTCACACACTGTTCTCAATCGCGAGCGGCCAAAGAATGGTTAAAAAAACACGGGCGTGAGTTGCATGGCTATTTCTAGTTTCGGTAAAGCATCAATAGATACTGCCGGCATCTTGTGCCGAATTTTTGCGTTTTCCGAAAAGCAAGTCGAATAGAGTTTTTGGCTTCTCTTCCAATTGGGGCGGCGCATTCATCACATCAGGTGTATTGCCTTCTGCATTTGACCCGTCTGCTTGGGCTACACTCGTTGGCATAGTCTGTTGTTGTTCCGGCGTTCCCGGAAGTTGAAGCGGTGACAAGCCAAGATGTGCTGGTTCCATCACGTCGCGCCAGATGAGTGCTGGCAGTGAACCGCCCGTGACCTGTTTGGTGGGGCTGTTATCATCATTGCCCAACCAAACGCCGGCTGTGAGATAGGGTGTGAAGCCCACAAACCACGCATCGCGATAATCTTGGCTGGTGCCAGTTTTGCCACCAATATCAAACGCCCCAAATTGGGCTTTGGTGCCGGTTCCTTGGCGCAATACGGCACGGAAGAGTTGGTTCATTTCGCCCAAGGCTTCATCAGACACAACTTGGCCCAAGCCATCGCCTTTGCGTTCATAAAGCACTTTGCCATCGCGTGTTGTCACACGCTTGACCACATAGGGCGCCACCAAGTTGCCGCCATTGGCAAATGGCACAAAGGCGGCCGTAAGTTCCAATGGGGTTACTTCAGAAGTGCCCAAAGCCAGTGACGCATCATGGCCCAAGGGCGAGGCTATGCCTAAGCGTTGGGCGGTTTGGGCCACGTTGGCTGGGCCAATTGTTACTGCAAGTTTGGCTGCCACTGTGTTGATCGATTGGGCAAAGGCTTGTTCCAAAGATACCGGGCCCAAATATTTGTGTTTATAATTTTCAGGCGACCATGAGCCAAATTTCACCGGTTCATCTACCTCCATCGACGAAGGTTTATAGCCATGTTCAAATGCGGTGAGATAAACAAAGGGCTTGAAGGCCGAACCGGGCTGGCGTTCAGCTTTTGTGGCGCGGTTATATTGGCTTTTCTCGTAAGATTTTCCCCCCAACATGGCCAGCACCGCGCCTGAATTATCCATCACCACCATCGCACCTTGCGACACGCCAAGCTTTTTGCCGTTTTGTGCAAGCCTGATGCGCAACGATTTTTCAGCATTGGCTTGGATTGTGGGGTCTATGGTTGTTTCGATCACGATCGATTGATCGTAATTTTTGACCAATTGCGAAAGCTGCGCGTTGATCCAATCAACGGCATATTGCCTTGCTGGCAAATAATCGGCTGTCACAATATTCAAAGGTTGATCAATGGCATTGGCAGCATCGTCAACTGAAATAAAACCCTGATCTTGCATTGCCGCCAGAACCAATTTGGCGCGCGCGGTGCTTTCATCAGGATGTTTTGACGGATCATAATTGCTTGGCGCTTTTAAGCTGGCGGCAAGCCTTGCAGCTTCCATGATTGACAGTTCAGCAGCAGATTTATTGAAATAGGTATGGGCCGCTTGTTCGATGCCGTAAGCGCCTGAACCAAAATACACGCGGTTCAGATAGAGTTGGAGGATTTCGTCTTTGGTAAATTTCGATTCGAGCCAGAGGGCCAAAACTGCTTCTTGAATTTTTCGAGTTAGGGTTTTTTCTTGAGTAAGAAAAAGATTCTTGGCCAATTGTTGGGTTAATGTTGAGCCACCTTGCACCATACGGCGGGCCAAAATATTGCGGGACATGGCCCGGATAAGACCTACCGGATCGACGCCGTGATGGCTTCTGAAACGATGGTCTTCAATAGCGATTACAGCGTTGGGCACATAATCAGGCAATTGGGCAATATGGGCGGCATCACCAAAAAATGCGCCCTGCTCGGCCAGCACTGACCCATTGTTGGCTAAAACCATAATGCCCGGTTCACGCTGAGGAATTTGCAATAATCCGCGCTGATCGAGCGAAAACCAAACATAAGTGACAACCAAACCTGCGGCTAAGGCAGTCCAAAACCCTGCTGCAAGAAAAAAGCTGAAAAGACGCCAAGGCCATGATCGTTTGCGATTTTTTGGTGCGCGTCGTTCCGGTGGATGTAGATGTGCACTTTCGGTTGCAAAAAGCCGGGGCTCTGAGCGCTTGGCCTTGCTCCGTTTGGAAGATTTACTCGAAAACAGCCCCATAAATTTGATTTTAGCCTGTGATGTCTTGCGCTTTGATGAATAGGCATAACGGGCAAATAATGTGGAAAACATGGCAAGGGCGTGAGCAAAGCAATGAGTCTTGTCATTTTGACTAGTTTACATCATTATTTGATGTTCGATAACGTTTATTTATGATGCAAATACATCTTTACATCATTTAATTTTCTTGCTTAGGCTGAGTCAACCTTTGGAGAAGACCATGAACGCCTTTGTACAGATGAAAAGCACCGAACTTGAATTGGGTTACAACAGCGTTATTCGGTCAGAGCTTTCGCAGTTTGGTTTGCGGTGGCTTGGCCAAATTTCATGGAATGAGGCCGCGTGGCGACTGGTGCAAAAATCCATCGCGCGCGATGAAGCAAAGCTTTCTGCAACGGGGGCTTTGGTTGTAGAAACGGGGGCTCACACGGGGCGAAGCCCCAAAGACAAATTTGTCGTTTTAGACGATGAAACCGCAAGCCATGTGTGGTGGGATAACAACAAACCCATCAGTCCGTCTCACTTTGAAACGCTTAAGCGCGATATGCAAACGCATGCCCGGATGAAAGATGTGTTCGTTCAAGATTTGTTTGCTTGCCCTGCTGTTGAAACTCAATTGTCAGTGCGGCTTGTGGCAGAACAGGCGTGGGCGGCTTTGTTTTTGCAACATTTGCTGAAACCGGCACAACGGGCGGAGGGTTTGTTCAAGCCAGAGTTGACCATTCTTTGCATGCCCAGCTTCAAGGCCGACCCCGAACGCCACGGCACAACCTCAGAGACTGTGATTGCGATGGATTTGACACGCGGCGAAGTGCTGATTGGTGGCACCGCTTATGCTGGCGAAATGAAAAAAGCTGTATTCACTGTGTTGAACTATTTGCTGCCCAGGCAAGGGGTTTTGCCGATGCATTGTTCAGTGAATGTGGGTGAGCGTGGCGATACGGCCGTTTTCTTTGGTCTTTCGGGAACAGGCAAAACCACACTTTCTGCAGACCCCAAGCGCACACTGATTGGTGATGATGAACATGGTTGGGGTGATGATGGTGTTTTCAACATTGAAAACGGTTGTTACGCCAAAGTGATTAATCTTGACGCCCAGGCCGAGCCCGCAATCTATCAAGCATCGCTGGAATTTAGTACGGTTCTTGAAAATGTTGCCATGGATTCTGCCGCCGGAACGATTGATTTTGCTGATGGCGCACGCACTGAAAATACAAGAGCCGCTTATCCCTTGCACAAAATTAGAAATGCCAACCCGGCAACACTTGCTCCAGCACCCGGGGTGTTGATCATGTTGACGGCTGATGCTTTTGGGGTTGTGCCACCAGTTGCCCTTCTTGATGCAGATCAAGCCATGGAACAATTTCTTATTGGATATACAGCCAAACTGGCAGGAACGGAACGTGGCGTTACAGCACCTGAGGCAACATTTTCTGCCTGTTTTGGCGCACCATTCTTGCCCCTACCACCGCATGTTTATGCAGATCTGTTAAAAAAGAAAATCAATCAGAACAAGACGCGGTGCTATCTGCTCAACACCGGTTGGACAGGCGGCGCTTATGGCACAGGGCAACGCATGTCTCTGGCCACAACACGGCAGTTGCTTCAGGCAATTTTTTCAGGCGAAATTGATCACGCCGAAAAGCGCGTCGACGCCAATTTTGGTTTTGCCGTACCCACTGCTTTGGCTGGCATTGATGGTCGTGTTTTAAACCCGCGCGCAGCTTGGGGTGACGGTATTGCCTATGATGAGACGGCCAAAGCATTGGCGGCCAAATTTAAGGCGGCCCTGAAAAAGCTCAGGGCCGCCGCACTTTCGCGTTAAAGGGCGTTATTATTAGTAACGATAATATTCGGGTTTGAACGGGCCCTTTTGGTCAACACCAATATAAGCGGCTTGTTCATTGCTGAGCTTGGTCAATTTAACACCAAGCTTTTCAAGATGGAGCGTTGCAACCTTTTCATCCAGATGCTTGGGCAATACATAAACTTCGTTTTTGTATTTGCCGGTTTTGGCGTTGGTGAAAAGTTCAATTTGCGCCAAAGTTTGGTTGGTGAAGGATGCTGACATTACGAAGCTTGGATGGCCTGTGGCATTACCCAAATTTACCAAGCGGCCTTCTGAAAGAAGAATAATGCGATTGCCCTTCGGGAAGTTGACCAGATCAACCTGAGGCTTAATGTTGGTCCATTTGAAATTCTTCAACTCTGCCACTTGGATTTCGTTGTCAAAGTGGCCGATGTTACACACAATGGCCATGTCTTTCATTTGCTTCATGTCATCCAAGGTGATCACATCCTTGTTGCCAGTGGCCGTTACAAAAACGTCGGCTGTGGCCACAACATCTTGCAAGGTTTGCACAGCATAGCCATCCATCGCGGCCTGCAACGCGCAGATCGGATCAACTTCAGTGACAACCACGCGGGCACCAGCACCACGCAAGCTGAGGGCTGAGCCTTTGCCAACATCGCCATAGCCCAAAACCACTGCCACTTTGCCAGCCATCATCACGTCGGTTCCGCGACGGATGGCATCAACCAATGATTCACGGCAGCCATATTTGTTGTCAAACTTTGACTTGGTAACTGAGTCATTCACATTGATCGCAGGGAAGGGCAATTCGCCCTTTTTTTGCATTTCGTAAAGACGATGAACCCCTGTGGTGGTTTCTTCAGACACGCCAATGATTGAGGCTTTTACCTTATCAAACCAACCTGGGCTTGCCGTGATGCGCTTTTTAATTTCAGCATAGAGGCATTCTTCTTCTTCACTTTTTGGATGGGCGATCAATGATGGATCTTTTTCAGCCCGCGCGCCCAACAGAATATAAAGCGTTGCATCACCACCATCATCCAAGATCATGTTGGTCATTTGGCCATTGGACCATTCGAAAATTTTGGCGGTGAAAGCCCAATATTCTTTCAGGTTTTCACCCTTGAATGCAAACACCGGAATGCCGGCAGCGGCAATGGCTGCGGCGGCATGATCTTGGGTTGAATAAATATTGCACGAGGCCCAGCGGATATCAGCGCCCAAGGCTTTGAGCGTCTCAATCAGAACAGCGGTTTGGATTGTCATGTGAAGCGAGCCCGAAATGCGCGCACCCTTCAAAGGTTGGGCGGCGGCGTATTCAGCGCGGGTTGACATTAAACCCGGCATTTCAATTTCGGCCATATCCAATTCTTTGCGGCCCCAATCGGCAAGCTTGATATCGGCGACGTGAAAATCCGTAAATGTGGTCATGGTTTGGCTCCTGAATTGTGATGGGCCAGCCGTTAGCATGGCATGAGGTACTGCGCAATATCTATATAAAGATATCTTTATGTGGTTAAGCGCGAGGTGTTTTCAGCTTGACCAGAAGTTCCTGCACCAGTGTTTCATCCATTTTCCCAATTGTTTGTGACAGGCGGTTGGCAAGTTCAGTGGCATTGGGAGAAAGGCCAGACGTATCAATGGTAATTTTCGGGTGAGATATTTTGCTTAAACGCACCAAGTCTTCAGCTTCATCCCAAATGATATTGAGGTGTGCTATGATTGACTGAATCAGATGCCAGCTTGGTCTTCCGCGTTTTCCGTGTTCTAGTGCTGAGAGATAGGCCGACGACACACCTGCCGCTTTGGCCATATCCATTAACGTAAGGCCGCGTTGTTCACGCAACTCACGCAGTTTGGCACCAAAGGGCGTCATGCAAATTCGCCCGAGATTTTTCTCAACTTCACATAAAAGGCGCCACCACCCCCATGTTTGGGATGGGCTGGTTGAAAGCCCACAACGTGGCTGCGAAATTGGTGTTCTTCGAGCCACATCGGCAATTCACGACGCAACTTTCCTTCGCGTTCGGGTGTGTTGAAATGCGATAGGCCATGAAGCGTGTGGCGCGCATAGGGCGAGGCACCCTTGCCGGTGATCACCAAAACCAGGCGATAACCTTGCATGCGCTTGCTGAAAAGAAACTGCAAAAGGTGATGGCGAGCGTTTTCCAAATTTTCGCCATGCAGATCAATGCGGGCTTCAGGTTCCATTTGCCCCCGGCCCAATTTTTGCGCCATGCGCCTTTCGAAGGCCGCCAAGGCAGGAGGTGCGGTTCTTGGTGCGCGCAGATTTGGCTTTTCATTTGGTTCATGGAGAACGATAGTTGAATGAGGTGCCGAAACGCGGCCTGCCTTGCTGCGCCGCGAAGGTATTATTGGTGCAATGGAAGCTTTAACCTCTTCCCAGAGTTCAGGATCAGGCACCGCGAATGGTTTTTTGCTCATGATGCCAGCTTTTTGGCCAAGGCCTTTGGCAGAAGTGCCACCATTGCGCCTTGGCTTTTCATGTGGCCAGCGTTAAGCGCCGCATTATCGCCCCAACCCCAGTAGACATCGCCGCGGATTAAGCCGCGAATGGCTGTGCCAGTGTCTTGGGCGATCATCAAATGATTGAACGGCTGATTACCAGAAACCGATTCAGGCGGCTCGTGGGTTTCAATAAAAAGGGGTGTGCCAAATTGCCAAAAACTTCGATCTACAGCCAAGCTCCGCAATGGTGTCAGATTAACTTTGGCAGCGCCGATGGCACCAAGAGCTGGATTTTCAATTTGGATGGTGCGAAAAAACACAAAGGACTTGTTGCTCCACAAAAATTCTTGAACCTCGGTGGGATTATCGGCCATCCAACTTCGCAAAAGCTGCATCGACATGGTTTGAGGCGTGCCAACACCACGGGCTAAAAGTACACCCCCAATTCCTGTATAGGGCTGACCATTTTTTGCAGCATAAGACAGCCTGATGACGTTGCCACTTGGCAAGACCACACGACCATTGCCTTGAACATGAATGAAAAAAGCATCGACCCAGCTTTTAAGCCAACAAATTTCTAGGCCTCGATTTTTCAGCGCCCCGCGCTCAATTTCTATGCGCGTGAAATAGTTCTGTGGTTTGCCGTTAACGCGGCGGCCATAGGACAGGCTTGAAGTTTCAGTTTCATGTTCGGTGAAGCTTACTAGATCATCTGGCTTCGCATAAATAGGCACTTGAAATTCTGCCGTTTCAACCAGCGAGCCTTGAGCCTGAGGTTCATAATAGCCCGTGTAAAGCCCCTCTGGCCTATTTTGATCATGAACACGCAAGGGCTGAAATTCACGTTCGAAAAATTCAATCGCCGATGATGCTTTCAATGCCTTTTCACAAACCATAAGCCAATCTTGCCGTTTGCCACCATATGCGGCATCGCGCTTGAAGCCGTGGCCTGACACTATTATTTCTTGGGCAGATCTTTGAAAAGCTTGAAGTGCCGCGCTATGATCATCACGTTGCCAACTTTCAATGCTTTCAAATGTTATGGTGGTTAATGCGCTAGTCATGGTCGTGGGTTTCGACCAATTTCCAATTTGGATCACGTGAGGTCAGATCGCGCTCAAAACTCCATAATTCTTTCACATCCTCAAGGGCTGTTTCACTGCCATGGAGCAAAACACCTGCTTTGGTTTTCAATGCAGAAATCATTTGGCTGGCAAACTCAACGTCAACCGTAGCCTGCTTATCTTGCAGCTTTGCATCTTTGATGATGGCGCTGTTGATGCCCACAAACTTGAACACAGCGACCTCGCCTTGCTGTTTGCGGCGGTTCACTTCGGTTTCAAAGGCAGTGTAAACTTTTTTGGCCAAAAGAAATTTTAGCGTTGCCAAATCAGATTGCGCAAAAGCTTCTAAAACCCGCTCATGGGCAATCTTAGCGCCAACAACGAATGATCTGGGATCAAAGTTTGGATCTTGATTGGCAATGGCGAGGAGGCCTTTTGCGAGATTAGAACCCTCTGGCGCAAAACCTTCCCACACTGGTTTAAGTGGTTGCGTATTTGGGTTTAGTGTCACGTCAGTTGGCAGGGGTTCGGTTTTGAACGCGGGCAAGGGTGGCAATTTTTCATTACCGGTGCGCTGGCCCAAAACATGAAACAATTTTAAAACCACAAAAAGAACGATGCTGGCCAAAAAAATGTTGATCGGATCAAATAGAATGCTCATTCCCTGCATTTGGCACTTTGGAGGGGCAAATTCAATGTGGCTCTGTTCACTTGCGGCTCAGTGGGCTTTCTGATAGCTCGGGAAATTATCATCCATGAGGCAAAAATGGCAAAAGCATTGAAAACGGCACCGCGTAAAGCGCCACCAAAACCATCAAACGGCACTTCGAAAAAGGCTGATCCCGTTGTCAAATCCACGGCAACACCGGTTCATCTTACAGCGCCTGAACCAGCACCCGGCTCACAACCATCGCTTCGGATTTTGGGCCAATATCTCAAAGACTTCAGCTTCGAGAATCCTAACGCCCCTTTGTCTTTGACACAGCAAGCAAAGCAGCCCGACATTAATATCTCGGTCAACGTTAATGCCCGCAATTTGGGGCCGTCTGATTTTGAAGTTGAATTGCACTTGGATGCCAAGGCTTCGTCAGATGGCAAAGTGATTTTTGCGGCAGACCTGCTTTACGCTGGACTGTTTCGCTTAGAAAATTTTCCCGCCAATTTGTTGCAACCTGCTGTGTTGATTGAATGTCCGCGCATGTTGTTTCCCTTTGCGCGCCAAATCTTGGCCGACGCAACCCGCAACGGTGGCTTTCCGCCTTTGATGCTTGATCCGATTGATTTTGCCAATATGTATCAAAAACGCATGCAGGCACAACCAGCAGGCCAAGCTTAGTTTTTCCACAACGCCCCATCGCCCAACGTGGCGATGGCGGCGGCATGGCGCTGTTCGTCTTCAGCGGTTAAGCGCGGCTGAAGCGCATGAATGCGGTGGGTGATTTTGGCATTGGATACGGCCATGCTCATTTTGGTTACGACGCGGCTTTCGGTCAGCCCGAGATTGGTTTGTTTCCCGCCGATCATTTCCAAATAAACATCGGCCAACAGTTCAGCATCAAGCAACGCACCATGTTTGGTGCGTTTGGAATTGTCGATGCCGTAACGTTTGCACAAGGCATCAAGGCTGTTTGGCCCCATGGGGTGCGTGCGCCGTGCCATGGCCAAAGTGTCTGTTACTTGTGCCGCTGGTATGGCCAAGCGGTTGGTATAACCCAATTCAGCGTTGATAAAGCCCATATCGAAACTGGCGTTGTGGATGATCAATTTTGAATCTTGGATGAATTCGAGAAAATTTTCTGCCTGATGTGCAAAAAGTTGTTTGTCTTTCAGGAACGCCGATGACAAACCATGCACGGCTTCTGCTTCTCTGGGCATATCGCGTTCTGGGTTCAAATAGACATGGTAGGTTTTGCCGGTGGGCAGATGGTTAAAAAGCTCTACCGCACCAATTTCAACAATGCGGTGGCCTTCGGCCGGAGACAAACCCGTTGTTTCAGTATCAAGAACAATTTCACGCATTTAATTCTTAGATCACTTTCAATTTTTTCAAGAGTATTTCAACAGATTTCTTTAATTCTAGAAGGGTTGAATTATTTTCAATTATTTCATCGGCTTTGAGCCGTTTTTGAATATCTGGAATCTGCCTGTTTAAGATTAAGTTCAGGCGTTCTTCGGTCATGCCAGGCCTTGCCAATGCGCGCTTGTGCTGTTGGTCGGGTGGGGTACTGACAACAATGGTGAGATCCATATCTTTCTCGGCACCCGTTTCAAACAGCAAAGGTGTATCGATGACCACTGATTTTTTGCCTGCTTTGCTTGCGTTTGCAATAAATTCATCGCGGCGGCGTTTGATCTCGGCATGAACCCGCGTTTCCAGTTTTGACAATAGCTCTGGGTTTTTAAGAACGTGTTGGGTTATAATCTTTCGATCAACAGTGCCGCCCGCAACTGCTTCTGGAACAAAGGGCCGAATTAAGTCGGCTCCGGCTAAACTATCATAGAGCTTATGAACTTCTGCGTCTGAATCAAAAACCGGTATATTATAAGACGTCATTATCTTGGCCACTTCAGATTTGCCCATTGCGATAGAACCTGTAAGTCCAATCACCAACATCAGCGAAAATCCGGATCAATGTCGCGGGCAATAAGGCGATAAAGTTCGTCTGTTACCAGGGGTTTAACCCCGAACCATTTTTCAAAACCAACAACCGCTTGGTGAAGCAACATGCCAAGGCCGCCCACGGCGCAGAGCCCGCGGGCTTCTGCAGCTTTGATCAGGTTGGTTTTCAGAGGCACATAGATCAAATCTGCTACAATTGCTGAGGATGGCAAGGCGCTGAGATCAATTACAAGTTCGGGTTGACCCGTCATGCCTTGCGAGGTTGTGTTGATGAGTAAATCAGTTTGTTCTAAAAGCTTGGGCAAGATTGAAGTAGGGCTGGGTATGACTCTGGGCCCAAACACCTGGGCCAATTCATCTGCGCGGGCTAGCGTGCGGTTGACAATGTATAATTTTGCCATATCGGCCCGGATCAGGCGTTCGATAACCGCGCGGGCCGAACCGCCGGCCCCGATGACGAGTGCGGTTTTTCCCAC
>JAYUHQ010000356.1:0-1075 GCA_043766895.1 Aestuariivirga sp. | reverse complement strand
CTGCATTTGCCACAACGTCGAGCAAATTTCCGGTCATTGTCAAAAATTGAGACATGGACATCACATCCAACATCTGAGGATGCACGGTAATCAACACTGACGTGGCTGCACACAAAGCAGAAAGTGTGAGAAACCCTAGTTGTGGAGGACAATCAATCACAACGACATCATAGGCATCGCCCACTTGGGCAATTGCTTCAGAAAGCCTCGCAAAAAAAAGTGAATTTCCTGACTTTTTCTCGAGTAAGGCCTTGGGCGTTTCATGTTCAAATTCCATCAGCTCAAGCTGCCCGGGTATAAGATGAAGATTGGGGATATAAGTTCCACGGACAATTTCAGCGACAGGTCTTGCTTCGTCGCCATATCGAATTGCGCCATAAATCGTTTCGTTTTCTGCGACGTCAAATTCCGGCGTGTGGCCAAACAAAGCTGAGAGTGATGCCTGGGGATCAAGATCAATGGCCAAAACGCGGTAGCCTCGGAAAGCTAGATACTGAGCAAGGTGCGCTGTGGTTGTGGTTTTGCCGCTGCCGCCTTTGAAATTCATAACAGATAGAATTTGTAAAGCTTCATCAGCGCGCCGGTGCGGCACATAACGGCGTGTTTCTTTGCCATTTTGGTGTAAATCAGAGCGTAGCAGATCAATGTCTTTCAAACCGTAACTGCGCCTTGCGCCCTGCACTTCCGGCCCCTTGCCTTCTGAAACCAACTGGCGAAGATAACCATCATGAATTCCAAGAAGGCGTGCGGCTTCTGCCGGAGAGAATCGTCGCATCGCTTTTTGTGCAGATGGTGGAAAATCTTTCATCCGCTGCCTGTTGAGACGGGCCGAAAGTTCGGCTGCATCGGCATTGATCACTGCGCGCAGATCTCCTACCCTATCTTCATTGGATTTTTGTTGTTGTATGTTTGGCTCAAGTTTCATGGGGAATTCACATCTGCGGTTAATTTGGCATATAAGCTTAAAAAGCGCTTTCAGCCTTTTGCGCACGATTCTAGCTGCGCCGCAAGAAGTTTATAGTTAACAGAAGGTTAACGACTTTTTGATGTGACCAGTTATTGGATTTTGGGTGAG
>JAYUHQ010000355.1:0-3182 GCA_043766895.1 Aestuariivirga sp. | reverse complement strand
CTGGCGCGGCGCGTGATCATATCTTGGGCCTCAGCGGGGTTTCGGGCCGCGGCGAAATTTTTAAGGCAGGGGCCCGCGTTGTTAAAAATGTAACAGGCTATGATGTGCCAAGGCTTATGGCTGGTTCATACGGCACATTAAGTTGCTTCACGTCTGTCATTTTTAAAGTTCAACCAAAACCTGAAGACGAAACAACCCTTCACGTAAAGTGCCAACACCCGTCAGAAGCTGTGCCATTGATGGCGCTTAGCCTGCAATCTTCATGTGAAATTTCATCCGCAGCCTTCGTTCCGGGGCAGGGTGTTTATCTGCGCCTTGAAGGCTTCACGCCATCCATTGCTTATCGGTTTGAGAAACTGGTTCAACTTCTCAATGTGCCAACAGAAAAACTTTTGCAAAAACCATCAGTACAGCTTTGGAAATTTCTCAGCAATGTTGAACCTTTCGCAAAATTGCCCCATCATCATATTTGGAAAATTTCTGTGCCGCCAAGTGCATCACCAAAAGTGATTGCAGATTTGGAAAAACACTTCGCCTTTGACTATTATTTGGATTGGGCAGGCGGCCTCATCTGGTTGGCCCATGCGCCTGAACTCAACACTGCCACGACAATTCGAAATGCCATTTCCCAAGGCCATGCCACGCTGTTTAGAGCTGATGAAAAAACCCGCGCTGCCCTTGATGTGTTTCAACCACAGCCGCAAGCTTTGCATGAGCTGTCGCTGCGCATAAAATTCAGCTTTGACCCCAACAGCCTGTTCAACCCTAAACGCATGTATAAAGAATTTTAAATGCAAACGTCTTTCACGATAGAACAATTGCAAGACCCGCAAATTGCCGCCAGCAATGATGTGCTGCGGGCCTGCGTTCATTGCGGCTTTTGCACAGCCACATGCCCCACCTATGTGTTGTTGGGCGATGAGAATGACAGCCCGCGCGGCCGCATTTATTTGATGAAAGAAATGCTGGAACAGGGCAAGCCCGCCACCGCCGAAACCGTCAAACACATTGATCGCTGTTTGTCGTGCTTGTCGTGCATGACCACGTGTCCATCAGGGGTCAACTATATGCATCTGGTTGATCATGCCCGCGCCCATATTGAACAAACCTATCAGCGCCCGCTGTTTGAACGTGCGTTGCGCAATGCGTTGGCCTTCATCATGCCGCGTCCCAAATTATTTCGTGCGTCGCTGGTTTTAACCCGAGTGGCAAAACTGTTTGCACCTTTCACCACGGGTCGCCTGCGCGCGGCGTTGGATTTGTCGCCTTCCAAATTGCCCCGCCCGCTTGCAATTGGAATTCCAGGCACATATCCGGCTATGGGTGCTAAAAAAGCCCGCGTGGCGCTGCTGCAAGGCTGTGTGGAAAGCGTACTTCATCCGGCAATCAATGCCGCAACCATTCAATTGCTAAACCGTTTGGGCGTTGAAGTTGTGGTCAGCCGTGGCGAAAGTTGTTGCGGTTCTCTCACCCACCACATGGGCAAAGACCATGATGCGCGTCGTCGCGCCAAAGCCACAATTGATCAGTGGACGGATGAAAACGTTGATGCCGTCATCATCACCGCATCAGGCTGTGGCACAACCATAAAAGATTATGGCTTCAGCTTGCGCAATGACGTGGCCTATGCGAGCAAAGCCCAAACCATCAGCGCCAAAACCTTTGACATCACCGAATATCTCGCCACATTAAACTTGTCCAAAGCCCAAATGAATTTGCGTGTGGCCTATCATTCGGCCTGTTCACTGCAACACGGCCAAAACATAAAAACCCTGCCGCAAAAACTTTTGGAACAAGCGGGCTTTACGATTGTTGAACCTCAAAATAGCCATCTATGTTGCGGGTCAGCTGGAACCTATAATATTCTCCAACCCGAAATTTCCAAACAGTTGCGCGATCAAAAAATCAAGTCGCTGGAAGTTTTGGAACCTGAAGCAATCGCCACAGGCAACATTGGCTGCATCAAGCAATTGCAAAGCGCGTCGAACATTCCGGTGCTGCACACCGTGCAACTGTTAAACTGGGCCTATGGTGGGGAGCGGCCACAGTTTTAATCACCCAACACCTCTCCATCGGCGGGCTTGACCCGCCGAACCAGACTTTCCGAATTTCGACTGGTTGAACCGCTGGATCAGCGGGTCAAGCCCGCCGATGGAGGAATTTGGTGAAACTTGGAGCGGGCGATGGGACTCGAACCCACGACATTCTGCTTGGGAAGCAGATGTTCTACCACTGAACTACGCCCGCGTTGGTTCTGATATTATGCCAAACACTATCCGTGGCGCAACTACCCTTGCGCCTCTTCCAAAAACAGTTCGCGCATTTTGCGCACGACGGGGCCTACTTGGCCGCCGCCAACGCGGTGCCCGTCAATCTCAACAATCGGCATCACGAATTGTGAGGCTGAGGTTAAAAACGCTTCATCAGCTTCATAAGCTTCTTCGGGCGTGAACAGGCGCTCTTCAATTTTCACGCCATGTTCAGCGGCCAAGCGAAACAGCGCGCGGCGTGTACAGCCAGCCAAAATGCGATTGGACAAAGGCCGCGTGATCACCGTGTTGTTCTTCACGATATAGGCGTTGGATGAAGTGCCCTCAGTCACAAATCCATCTTCCACCATCCAGGCTTCGGCAGCGCCTTTTTCATAAGCCTCTTGCTTGCCAAGCACGGGGGCCAACAACATCACAGATTTAATATCGCGGCGCAGCCAGCGAATATCGGGCGTGGTTACAACCTTAACGCCAACCTTGGCATTGGGATTATCCGTTAGGCTCATCACCTGCGGAAATGCCACCAGTGATGATGTAATTTCCTTGGGAAAATTGAACATCCGATCAGCAATGCCGCGCGTGATCTGCATATAAATAATGCCCTCTTTCAAATTGTTGCGGGCAATCAGCTCTTGGTGAACTGCCGTCAGGTCTTCAACGCTGCACGGCCAAGCCATTTTAAGTTCGCGCAATGAACGCTCCAGCCGTTCCATATGCGGGCCATAATCGACAAGCTTGCCGTTGACGATGGGGGTGACTTCATAAACCCCATCGGCAAATAAAAAGCCGCGATCAAACACTGAAATCTTGGCATCTTTTTCAGCCAAATATTCCCCATTCACATAAACGATGCGGCCCATGATTAACCCTTAAATGTTGCAGTGCGAAGCTTGGGGGTTGGTTTAGCCCACG
>JAYUHQ010000354.1:0-8416 GCA_043766895.1 Aestuariivirga sp. | reverse complement strand
CTTAAAACCATTCTTGATCCTCAAGCCTTTGCCAGCATCAGCCAACCCCGTGTTTTGATTGAGCGCCTGTTAATGCCCGTTTTGGCAACAACTGTGAGCGCACTGTTGGTGGGCAGGTATCGTAAGCAGGCTTCGGGTAACAGAGAACAAAAATCGTTTCAAATGAGCAATACATTGCTTTCGTTGATAGCAGCTTCAGCCTTGACAGCTGCTCTAGCGGCGCTGCACTGGCCGCTGGCGTTCGTTATATTACCCTTGGGTTATTTGGCATTTGGCTTTGCATCCTATTTCGCCGACCTGTATCAAGCAAAATATTCGATTGGCAAAGTGTTCTCTTCGCTAATGGCTTATCTTGTAGTTTACGGTTTCGTTTCCGCTTTTGCTGTCCGTTATTTCGGAATAAATGGTCATGCTTTTGCGTGGATGATCTCAAATATTTTGTTGGCATTTTATCTGGCTACAATGGCCGGCAAACTTGAAACAGTTGAATAGGAAAAGACAATGACAATTCGAGCGCGCGTTCAGAAATTGGCGCAAAAAGTTTTAAGTTTTGCCGGAAAAACTGCCGCGTCTGTTGTATTGAAACAAGCCGCAATTGATAGAGAATATCGTGCTTTGAAGCACGATGTTGAAAAAGATATGCCTGATAATCTGCTTTTGAAGGGCCAGAAAACTTATTGTCAATTTGATGAAGATGGTATCATTCAAGCCCTATTCCAAAAATTGAAAATTCAAAACGGAAGCTTCGTCGAATTGGGCTGCGGCGATGGACGTGAAAACAATACTCACGCATTGTTGCTTAAGGGCTGGCGTGGAGTTTGGGTTGACGGCAGCCCCTCAAATATTGGCTATATCTTAACTTCTGTACCAAAAGACACGAGTCCTCTGCTTGTTGAGCAGATGTTTATCGATGCTGACAACATTGCTGGAAAGATGACTGATTGGCTTGCTCGTTTTGATCATTCATTAGATTTGTTTAGTATTGATCTGGATGGAAATGATGCGACTATTCTCCAAAGTGTTTTGACTGTCGCCAAGCCAAAAGTGATTATTGCAGAATACAATGGAAAGTTTGTTCCGCCCATTACGGTGCAAGTAAAGTATAATGCGGTTCATACTTGGGCTAGCGATGACTACTATGGTGTTAGTTTGCAGCGCCTTGTCGATATATTGGAAGATTACACTTTAGTTTGTTGCAATGCTTCAGGCGTGAATGCATTTTTTGTGCGCAACGATCTGATAAAGCCATTTAAGATTTACAAGATTGAGCAGTTGTTCATGCCAGCGCGCAATTACTTTGTGCAAAGACGTGTGGGCGCACCCGCCACCCTGAGATATTTGGCAAATTTGATATCGAGTTCAGAGAAATAGAACTATTTAACGGGCATTGCGCGCACAATATAACCGCCTGGGATGCGGTCTTTTTCTGGTAAAAACGGCAACAGCAAATCAAAAGCGATAAGCGGATACAGCAAAACCGCCACAAGCCCTTTGATCAGCCGATAGACCCGCCCACCAAACACTGAAAAATGGATGGCGATGAATTCGGTCAATATGCGATGCAACGCCGTTCCGTGGCCAACGGTGATGCGTTTTTCCAAAATTTTCCACCGTGAAGGCGGCAGCAATTGCGCGAAGGCTTCTGTGGTAAAACGCCAAAAATCTGTAGGGCCGGGATGATATCCGATGATGAAGGGTAATTGTAAAATCAACTCTCCGTCATGTGCAAGCGTGCGATGAAATTCAGCAATCGCATCAAGCGGTCGATCAACATGTTCCAGCACCTCCTGACTGATGATCAAATGAAGGCTGCTATCTTGAAGTGGAAGTTTGAGCGTGCCTGCCGAAACCAAATCAGCGTTCGGCGTAAGTTCAAGATCAAAATTGAGTATGTTGGTGGCATAACGAATAGTGCCAGCACCGAAGTTAAGGCCGCACTGTTGAGCGTTAAGACGCGCAACAGCCGCTGAAACAACTTGGCGCACCGACCGACACCGATTCTGCCGTCCATAAATATATTTTACAATAAAATTTGACAGCCCGAATTTTCTCTCGATCACACGATCAGCAACGGCACCATTTTCAACCAATACAGTGCCTTGCCAATGCCATGGGGCGTTTTTGTCGACAAATTTTTTCCAAAATGGAACGCCGTCAGCAATCACACTTGCGTCTATGTTTTGCTTGATCATGCAACATCAATTCCAAGCTGCGCAATAAGGCCAGTGTGTCGAATGCGGTGAAGTGCAAACACATTGCTGATCAAAGACTTGGCATCTCGAAAGGTTTCAAGCTCTGCGTTAAACAGAACATAATTTGCATCAGACAAGAAATTCCAAATTTCGCTGCGATCTGCTTGCACTTCCACCATGAGCGCCGGATGATGTTTTTGTGATAGCGCCTTGGCGCCTCGCAAAACTGAATATTCAAAACCCTCCACATCAATCTTGATGAAATCCGGTGGCGTGTCACAAAAATAATGATCCAGCGTTACGATCTCAACGTCACGCGTGGTGACTTTTGCGCTGACATGGGCAGCCTCAGCATTTTCCAGAAAACCTTGGAAATCTCGAACGAATGAATTGTTTTGCCCGGTCAGTGATTCTTCAAAAAATGCAGCCGATCCATTTTCCGCGCCGACGCCTTTTTCAATTAATTTAACATTCGGGCATTTTGCAATATTGCGCCTGATATAGGGCAGATTGTTGCTGCCAGGCTCAAATACAAAAACCTTGCCGCCCTCACCCACAAGATGTGAAAAATATTGGCTGATAAATCCAATATGACCACCAACCTCAACCACGCAAGAACCCGGAGCAATAAGCTTTGCAAAAAGCTCCATTGAGTTCTTTTCACGCGCCTTGCCGTGATACCAATAGCCCTTGTGGCGAAACGAATTGAGGGCAACGCGCTGCTTTGGAACCCATGGATGAGAAACGCCCACGTCAATGGATGTCCACTTCAAAAGGGGCAGAACAACGCGGCGCAACATTTGCCTCATTGGTATATCCCAATTCTCAAAATATGCTTCAACGTTGCCTCACAGATATTATTTTCAATCAATTGATTGGTTGAAACCGTTTAGCAAGAAAGCTACACGTTCCGATAGTATTAAATGGGCGGTCTAGAGAAACAATGAAGCAACTGTTGACAGATTTTGCCAAGGGCCAAACCTATTTGGCGGATGTTCCGGTGCCAAAGCCAGCGCCAGGCGAAGTGTTGATCAAAACCGCGTGCAGCCTGATTTCTACAGGCACCGAACGTATGGTGGTTGAATTTGGTCGCTCATCATTGCTGAACAAAGTGCGTTCACAGCCTGCCAAAGTAAAACAAGTTTTGCAAAAAATTAAAACAGATGGCTTGCTGGCCACTTACGATGCCGTGCAGTCAAAATTATCTGCGCCCTTGGGCTTGGGTTATTGCAACGCGGGCGTTGTGGTTGCTGTTGGCCGCGATGTTGTTGGCTTTAATGTGGGTGATCGGGTTGCGTCGAATGGGCCACATGCAGAATATGTTGTTGTTGCCAAAAATCTCTGCGCCAAAATTCCCGAGAGCGTAACAAACGAAAATGCCGTTGCAACCGTGGCGGCAGCCATTGGGCTTCAGGGTGTAAGGTTGGCAGAACCCACTTTGGGTGAGGCTGTTGTGGTTATCGGTGCGGGGCTTATTGGCCTGCTCACAATTCAGCTTTTGTTGGCACAAGGTTGCCGCGTGATGGCGATTGATCTGGATGAATCGCGCCTTGCCTTGGCCAAGGGTTTTGGTGCTGAAATTTGCCTTTCAAAACCGGGTGTTGATGTTCTGGCGCACGCACAGGAATTTAGCCGTGGTCGCGGTGTTGACGCAATATTGATTACAACTGCAACGCAATCAAACATTCCCATCGAGCAAGCGGCCCAAATGGCCAGACGAAATGGCCGCATCGTTATGACGGGCGTTGCGGGCCTAAATATAAACCGCGACGATTTTTTCAAAAAAGAATTGAGCTTCCGCGTGTCATGCTCTTACGGCCCCGGCCGGTATGACCCGACCTATGAAGATCAAGGGCAAGATTATCCCGTGGGGTTTGTGCGTTGGACAGAGCAACGTAATTTCGAAGCCGTTCTGGATATGATGGCGGCCGGAAAAATAAACACCAAATCACTCATCACCCACCAGTTCAATTTTGCGAATGTCGCTGAAGCCTATAACGTGTTGGCGCAAGATCGGACAGCTTTGGCCATAATGCTGGCTTATGATGGCCAAGCAGAACCTTCCACGCGTGTGGCGTTGCAAAATCAGGTGAATTTGTTGACTGCCACGTCAAGCGGTGACGGAAAAATTGGCTTTATCGGTGCGGGCAATTATGCTTCGCGTGTTCTTATTCCCGCCTTCAAAAAGGCAGGCGCCAAGTTTGGCATGATCGCTTCAAAAGGCGGCCTCAATGCCTCAGCGGTTGGCCAACGTGCCGGATTTGAAGAAGCCACCACTGAATTTGACACTTTGTTGGGTGATCAATCCCATTGTGCAATTGTAGTTGCCACGCGTCATGATAGCCATGCAAAGTTTGCCGCTTTGGCACTTCAGGCGGGCAAAAGTGTTTTCGTTGAAAAACCGTTGGCGTTGAACCACGAAGAATTGAACACTCTCGAAAATCTTTTCGCTTCTGAAAATGATCCAACACCGCGACCCATTTTGATGGTGGGCTTTAACCGACGTTTTTCACCCTTTGTCGTTAAAATGAAAAAGTGGCTCGACGGTATGCAAGCGCCAAAATCATTTGTCATCACGGTGAATGCCGGTGCAATTCCGCGCGAAAGTTGGGTTCAAGAAAAAGCAGCGGGCGGGGGACGAATTGCCGGTGAAGCCTGCCACTTTATTGACCTGTTGCGCCACCTCGCCAATTCACCAAGCGTCGACTTTCAAGTGGCCGCAATGTTGGGCAGCAAGGCCGCTGAAGATTTACGCGACACTGCTTCAATTACCTTGCGGTTTGCTTCAGGATCAATTGGCACAATCCATTATTTTGCAAATGGCAATGGCAACTTCCCCAAGGAGCGGATTGAAGCGTTCTGCGGCGGAAATGTTGCGGTGATTGATAATTTTAGAAGGTTGCGGGGCTTTGGCAACGGTGCGCCTTCTGCGCGAAGTTTGCGCCAAGACAAAGGCCAGGTGCAATGTGCGAAATTATTTCTTCGGGCGGTTCGAGGCGAAATAGCAACGCCAATTCCATTGGCAGAAATATTTGAAGTATCTCGCGTAACCATCGATATTGCCAAGGCTTTGGACGAGCAGGCATGAGGAAATTAAGAACCTGGGCCAAGCTTGGTTTTCGAAATATTCTACAGGTTGCAGCGTATCGTTTGCTTTTGAAGGCTGGCCTACATTCGGCCCAGCGACTGAAGGCCCAAATACCAATGGGGCCGCTGTTTCGAGCCCCCGCCAAACTGACTGAACATCCCGAACCAGTTGATCTGCCTTGGATCAAAAATCCACTCTATTTTGGCGGGCAAAATGCGCCAGCCCCGGCCACACAGCCCAATTGGTTGTGCAATCCCTTTGCCCCTGAAAAATGCGCGCCAGCCCATTTGCCATGGTGGAAGATTTCAGATTTTGCCGCAGAACAGGGCGATATTAAATATATTTGGGAAGCATCGCGGTTTGAATGGGCAGTAAATTTCGCATTACTATCCAGCACGGGTGAACGCCAATACCTTGAAAAACTCAACGATTGGTGCGCTGAATGGTGGAGGCACAATCCACCCTATTTTGGACCGAACTGGAAATGCGCTCAAGAAACATCCATTCGCATTATTCGTTTGTGCTTATGCGCAGATATTTTAGGCCAGTTTCGGGACAGCCAAACTGCGCTGGTTGACACGATTGCCATTCACTTGGCGCGGGTAAAACCCACGTTGAGCTATGCTCAAGCCCAAGAGAATAATCATGCCACATCAGAAGCAGCAGCGCTGATTATCGGGGGGGTGTTGTTGCGTGTAAATCAACACCCGAAAGCCTCATCATTTATCCAATTGGGTCTGGCCGCATTGGAAAAAGCGCTCGCTCAGTTGATTATGGATGATGGGTCATTCAGCCAGAACTCGACCAACTATCACCGCTTGATGTTGGATACGTGTTGCATTGCAAAAATAATTTGTGACAAATACGAAGGCCCTCAACTTTCAAAACCCGCACTTACCAAGTTAGAAAAAGCCATCGATTGGCTAAGTGCGATGACAGACCCTGTGTCTGGCCATGCCTTTAATTTGGGCCATAACGACAGCGCTTATTTGTTGCCCTATCCCAGTGGCAAAATGCGAGACTTTCGTATGACGATTGGCCTTGCTCAATCGCTGTTCTTAAGGCGGATTGATGGGGAGAATGCCCAAGCGGCAAAGCCATTTTTCGGTTATTTGAATATTGAGTGTTCAACGGAACAAAAATCTGAGATGCATGGCCGCGTATTTGAAGATGGGGGCTATTGCCTTCTTAATCATCAATCGACCCGCGTGTTGATGCGCCTACCAAAATATCGATTTAGACCAGCGCATTGCGATGGTTTGCATGTTGATGTTTATGTGAACGGCGAAAATGTTTTAAGAGATTCCGGCACAATCAGCTATATTTCCAACGATCCTGAAATTGATTTGGCCCGCACGTGTCATCACAATACGGTTCAGTTTGATGACGATGAACAAATGCCGCGATTGAGCAGATTTTTGTGGGGCGACTGGCTAGAACCTTCCCAACCAACAGAATTTCAAAATACTGATGGCGGTGGCATTATGGCATCGGCATACCAAACGCATAAAAAGCACATTCACAAGCGTCAGGTTCAGTTGGACAATAATAAAGTTCTTATCACAGATACTATCAAAGGCATCTTCATAGGTGCAACCCTGCGATGGCATTTGGCACCAGGAAATTGGGTTGAAACCTTGCCGGGAAATTTCGAAAATGGTAAAATCAATTTGCGCATAACCTCGTCAACGCCACTGAAATTTAATCTGACAGAGGCCAACCAAGGGCTGAGCTATGGTGTGGCATCAACCATTCCACTTATTGAAGCAACCTGTGGTGTTGCCGCGCTCATCACAACTCAGTTGAGTTGGTAGATGCAGCAAACCTCCATGAAAATTCTATATTTGCATCAATTTTTCACCACGCCAAAAGGTTCAGGTGGAACACGATCATTCGAATTGGCCAAGCGCTTGGTGGCCCGTGGCCATGCCGTTACAGTTGTTTGCGGATCGTTGATCAACGGCAATACAGGCTTAGTTGGTCCATTTGTCGGCGGAACGCGCCAAGGCATTGTCGACGGGATCAACGTGATTGAATATCAACTGCCGTATGGCAATCAACATAGTTTGCTGCAGCGCAGCTTTGCTTTTTTAAAATATTCTTGGCGTGTTAGCCTTTTGGCATTGAGGTTTAAAGCAGATCTCATATTTGCAACATCGCCACCGCTCACCGTTGCAATTCCCACAATGCTGACCCGCATGTTCAGCAAGAGCAAAATAGTCGTGGAAGTGCGTGATCTTTGGCCAGAATCGCCCAAAGCCATGGGTGTGATCAAGAATAAGCCGTTGCTGTGGTCGATGCGTGTTTTGGAAATTATGCTTTATCGTTCTGCCCATCGTTTTGTGGCCCTTGCCCCAGGCATAAAGCAAGCAATTGTGGCGATGGGTTATCGGGCTGAGAATATTGAATTAATCCCAAATGGCTCTGATTTAGAAGAGAACACGGCCGTCAGTGCACCGCGCTTGTTGAATGCGCCCGCTGATACACTTGTTTGCCTCTATGCGGGCACGCACGGAATGGCCAATGGTTTGGATGCAGTGTTAGACGCGGCTTCTGTTCTCAAAGCGCGAGGCCGAAACGACATTAAATTTGTGCTGTGTGGGGCAGGCCAAACCAAAGAAAAACTGAAGGCCCGCGCAGCCGATGAAAATTTGACGAATGTAATTTTTCTAGACCCCGTCAGCAAAGACAAGGTGCCGGTATTGATGAAGGGTTCAGATATTGGATTGCAGATTTTGATGGACGTGCCGGTATTTTATTATGGCACATCGCCCAACAAATTCTTTGATTATATCGCGGCAGGCCTTCCCGTTTTGGTGAATTACCAAGGCTGGATTGCTGATATGATCAATGAAAACAATTGCGGTTTTGTGGTTCCGGCCAACATGCCTGAGGCATTTGCCGATACCTTAGAAAGAGCGCACGCCGCACGCAAAACTTTGCCAAAGCTCGGGCAAAGTGGCCAAGCCTTGGCGCATCGAGAGTTTGATCGCGATCAGTTGGGCAAGCGCCTCACGGATTGGTTAGAAGCCACCGTTAAACAATAATCAAATCGGTTCCGATATTTCCAATCTGGTGCGAGCCGGTGTCGGCTTGGTGGCCATCAGCCATGGCCCAAACATAGGTTTGGCCAGTG
>JAYUHQ010000353.1:0-3196 GCA_043766895.1 Aestuariivirga sp. | reverse complement strand
ATTGGGCCACGTTCTTTGGTTTTCTGCCGCGGCCTGAACCCATCATCCATCATGTTTATTCTGAGGCGTTGCAGAAATTCCGTTTGTCGGCGCGCGGCCACGGCAAGGTTTTGCCGCCAGCACAGCACAAGCAACGCATTGAAACCTATTTTGATCCTATTCCATTTTGGTATGCGCCGTTTGAAGGCAGCATGGTTGATGAGGTTGAATTTCCGATGCACGCCATAACTCAGCGGCCCATGGCGATGTATCATTCATGGGGTTCGCAAAATTCTTGGTTGCGGCAAATCATGGGGCGCAATTGGCTTTATCTTCACAAAAACCGCGCCGCCGCGTTGGGCATTGCTGAAGGTGATTGGGTGGATGTGATTTCGCATCATGGCCAGATTAAAGGCCAAGCAAAATTGCTGGATGGCCAGAACGAGGATACAGTGTGGACATGGAATGCCATCGGCAAGCGCAAGGGCGCTTGGGGCCTTTCGCCAGGCGCGCCAGAGGCCAAAAAAGGGTTTTTGCTCAATCACTTAATCAGCGATCTTCTTCCAGAACGTGAGGGCGGTTATCGTTATTCCAACAGTGATCCCATCACCGGTCAAGCGGCGTGGTATGATCTGCGCGTGCGCGTGGTTAAAAGTGCTGATCAAAAGGCCGAAGCCGCGCCGCAGTTTAAAACGTTCAAAGCAATAAGAAGGGCCAAATGACAACGCTGCCCCAAACCACAACGAAAAAGCTTGGCCTAGTTATCGATCTTGATACATGCGTGGGCTGCCAAGCTTGTGCCACGTCTTGCAAGGAATGGAATTCCCAAGGTGACAGCGGCCCGCTGACAGACACGGACCCTTATGGCGCTGACCCATCTGGCCCATGGTTCAATCGCATCCACGGTTATGAGGTAAAAGAAGAAGCGCGGGATGACAGCCGGATTGTTAACTTCCCCCGTTCTTGCCTGCATTGCGAAGAACCCGCTTGCGTGACCGTGTGCCCCACGGGTGCATCCTACAAACGCGCTGAAGACGGCATTGTGCTGGTCAACCCCGATACCTGCATAGGCTGCAAATTGTGTTCATGGGCTTGCCCTTATGGCGCACGCGAATATGATTACATGCAAGGCGTGATGAAAAAGTGCACGCTGTGTGTTGACCGGATTTATAACACGAATTTAGAGCCCGAAGACCAAGTGCCCGCCTGCGTGAAAGCCTGCCCCACAGGGGCCAGACACTTTGGAGATTTGGGCGATGCCACTTCTGATGTGTCACTGTTGGTGAAAGAGCGCGGCGGTTATGATCTGCTGCCAGAGATGGGCTATAAGCCCACCAACAAATATCTGCCACCACGGGCCCGGCGCGAAACTCAACAAGCCCATATTGAACCCTTAAAAAAAGCTGATGGTTCGGCCATGGAAAAATTATTCTCATGGGCTGATCGGTTGTTGAGCGGTGGCAAATCTTCAAGCACAACGGGTGAAGATAATTCCGGAAAGCTGGAAGGATAAACAACACATATGAATCCTGCCTATTCCGTTATTCTTTTCACCACAGCTTCGGGCGCTGGCTATGGCTTAATGGCGCTCACGGCGATGGCGGGTGCTGGGCATGGCAAAGCTTCAACCGTTGCCTTTGCGCTCACCACTTTGTTCATCGCGTTGGCGTTGATCACAACCGGGTTGCTTTCTTCCACGCTGCATCTGGGGCGGCCAGAACGAGCTTGGCGGGCACTTTCACAATGGCGCACCTCTTGGCTTTCTCGCGAGGGGGTTTTGGCGGTGGCCACCTATCCCGCCGCTGTGGCGTTTGGGGCGTGTTGGTCTGGTATAATTGATGCGCCAAACTTAATTGCGCCGCTGGGATATCTCACCGCCGCGCTGTGTGCGGCCACAGTGTATTGCACTGGTCAAATTTATGCGTCGCTCAAAACCATTCCGGCATGGCATTCGCGGTTCACGGTTCCAACCTATTTGGTGTTTGCATTGGCCACAGGATCGGCGATCCTCATGGCGATTAGCGTTTATTTTGGGCGCTTCCAAGCAGGGGCGGGAAACTTCCAAGCCTTCTTCACTTTGATTTCGGTATTTGCAGTGATTGTTCTGAAATATCTTTATTGGCGCAAGCTGCGCAAAGCCCGGGGGCAATATACCATGGCCGCCGCCACGGGCTTGGGCGAGGGGGTGCGGCAATGGGAAGTTCCACACACATCCACCAATTTCATCATGAAGGAAATGGGCTATCAAGTGGCCCGAAGGCAGGCGCGAAAACTGCAACAGATTTGCACGCTGCTGCTGGATGTTTGCTTTGTGTTGTGCATGTTCAGCCCTAAATTTCCATGGGTGGCTTATGTTATTGTGCCGCTAATCATGCTGGCCGCGTGGATGGAACGCTGGTTGTTTTTTGCGCAAGCCGAACACGTTGTTGGTTTGTTTTATGGCAAGGAACGGGTATAGCTTGTAATCTGCACAATATTCATATAAAGATATCTTTATATAGATTTTTTTGAGGTTGCCATGTCCCGTTTATCATTCACCGATGCGCTCAACACCAAGCCATGGCTTTTGGCCGATGGGGCCACTGGCACCAATTATTTCCAAATGGGGCTGATGAGCGGTGATGCGCCGGAAATGTGGAATTTTGAACACCCAGACCGTGTGCGCAGCTTGCACAAACAGTTCATTGAAGCAGGCGCTGATATTATTTTGACCAACACTTTCGGTGGCAATCGCCATCGCTTGAAGCTGCATAATGGCCAAGACAAAGTGCGTGAAGTGAACATCGCCGCTGCCAAAAATGCCCGCGCGGAGGCTGACGCCTATGCCGCCCGAACAATTTATGTGGCAGGCTCCATCGGCCCCACAGGCGAAATTTATGAACCTGTTGGCACTTTCCCTTACGCTGAAGGGGTTGAGGCATTCGCTGAACAGGCCGCCGCCTTGAAAGAGGGTGGTGTTGATGTGTTGTGGATTGAAACCATGTCGGGCGAGGAAGAACTGCGCGCCGCTGTGGAAGGCGCTGCAACTGCTGGCCTGCCGATTGTGACAACGATGAGTTTTGACACCAACGGTCGCACCATGATGGGCATAACGCCCGCTGCCTTTGGCGCGATGGCTTCAACCTTGGCAGCACAGCCTGTGGCCATTGGCGCAAACTGTGGTGTTGGCGCATCGGAATTGATTGCAACCGTTATGGGCATTACAGCAGCAAGGCCC
>JAYUHQ010000352.1:0-3197 GCA_043766895.1 Aestuariivirga sp. | reverse complement strand
GCGCTTTCGGGGTCAATGCCGCCTGCCGGCATAATTTTGATGCGCCCGGCTGTATGGGAAACGCAATCCATTAGCCTGGCAAGGCCATTGATCGCTTGCTTTGCGCCGCCAGATGTTAAGATCCGTTCGAAGCTAAGTTCAGTCGCTAAGTCAATGGCTGCGCGATAGTTTGATACAAGATCAAAAGCCGTGTGCAGGGTTAAACCCAATGCGTTTGCATGTTTGGCCAATTGACGCAGTGTTGCAAAAACCTGCTGATTGACGTACCTCATTAGTAGAAGCAATCTATACTTTCCCGGGACACAGTTATGGCTAGGCCGACAGTACATGATATTGCGCGCGAAGCGGGCGTGAGTTTGGCGACGGTGGACCGTGTGCTGAATGCTCGTCCGCGCGTGCGTGAGCAAAGTGTTAAACTGGTTCAAGCTGCTGTCGAAAAACTTGGTTACGTGCGTGACGTTTCTGCTGCGAATTTGGCCAAGCGGCGCGAATATCGTTTTGCCTTTGTTATCCCTGACAACAAAAGCCAATTTGTCTCAACCATTCGCAATAATTTGGCAGATGTGGGCAAGGCGGCGGGTCCCGACCGCATCAGTGTCGAAACAATTTTGGCGCCAACTGATGATCCCAACGCCACCGCACGCATTCTACTTGGTCTGATTGCCGCGCAATTCCACGGCGTTGCCATCATGTGTCCTGAAACACCACAGGTGCGTGACGCTGTTACCCATTTGAAGGACGCGGGTTTGGCGGTGGTTGCCATGATCTCGGATTTACCCAGCTCAGCGCGTGATCATTTTGTCGGTGTGGACAACGTCGCTGCTGGTCGCACGGCGGGGGCGCTCATGGGCCGGTTCTTGGGTGAAAAGCCAGGCAAAGTTCTGGTGATCTCCGGATCGCTTGCTTCACGTGATAGTATTGAGCGCCGCTTTGGTTTTGATAGCATTATGGCTGAACGGTTTCCCGCTTTGAATGTTTTACCGACTGTTGAATCACGCAATGATAGCCACCGACTTATTTCAATTGTGCGTCAAATTTTGGCTGCTCACAAAGACGTTATCGGTATCTATGCATTGGGCAATGGCAATTCTGCCATCTTGGATGTGCTGCGCGCCACCGACACAATTCGCAATGTTACGGTTTTGATGCATGAACTCACTCCAGTTACTCGCGCTGCACTGGAAGCAGAAGAGGTGGATGTGGTCATCATGCAGGATGTGGGGCACATTATCAGGAGCTCCGTTCGCGTGTTGCGCGCGCAAATAGACAAGACAGAAATTATCGAGTCGCAAGAGACTATTCGCATTGAAATCGTCATGCGAGAGAATCTTATCGCGCTTTGACGCGAAATTTTACATTTTAAATTCAATAAGATAACCGAAATTCTTGGCTAGTCTCAAAAGCGTGATGTACGTATCTAAATAATTAATTTGACAAGACGTACGTACGTCTTTTATGACTCGAGACGTACAAAAACGAGCAACCCACAAAAGGGCCAGCTCATCACCATAGGGAGGAAACTAAAAATGAAGACCAAAACTTTATTGATGTCAGCAGCAGTTGCATCCATCTGCGCTATTGGCGTTTCCAAAGCGCAGGCTGAAGACCTGACTTTGTGCTGGGCCGCATGGGACCCTGCAAACGCCCTTGTTGAACTTTCGAAAGACTTTGAAAAAAAGTCCGGCAACAAGATGAAATTCGAATTTGTGCCATGGCCAAATTTTGCTGATCGTATGCTCAATGAATTGAACTCTGGCGGCAAGCTTTGCGATTTGATGATTGGTGACAGTCAATGGATTGGTGGCGCAGCAGAAGCGGGCCATTATGTAAAGCTCAATGAATTCTTCGATGCCAATGGCATCAAGATGACAGACTTCGTGCCAGCCACAGTGACAGGCTATTCGGAATGGCCGAAAAACACGCCAAACTATTGGGCGCTGCCCGCATTCGGCGACGTTGTGGGTTGGACTTACCGCAAGGATTGGTTTGCGCGGCCAGAACTGCAAGCCGAATTTAAAAAGAAATATAATCGTGATCTGGCAGAACCAAAAACATTTGCCGAATTGAAAGACATTGCCGAATTCTTCCAGAAGCGCACGATCGACGGCAAGACAGTTTATGGTGCCTCGATCTATACAGAACGTGGCTCTGAAGGCATCACTATGGGTGCCATGGATGTACTCTACAGCTATGGCTTCCAATATGAAAACCCGAAGAAGCCTTATGACATGGCAGGCTTTGTGAACTCTAAAGGTGCAGCGGCAGGATTGGAATATTACAAATCACTCTATGATTGCTGCACACCACCGGGCTCGTCCAACGGCTATATGGGCGAAGGCATTGATGCATTCAAATCAGGCCAAGTTGCATTGCAAATGAACTTTGCCTTCACATGGCCAGGCTTTGAAAATGATCCAAAAGTTGGTCATGGCAAAACCGGTTACTTTGCAAACCCAGCTGGCCCCAATGGTGAAAAGTTCGCGCAGCTTGGCGGGCAGGGCATTTCAGTTGTGTCTTATTCCACCAAGCAAAAAGCCGCCCTTGATTATATCAAGTGGTTCGCGCAACCCGAAACACAGGCCAATTGGTGGAAGGCTGGCGGCTTCTCGTGCTTGCGATCCGTCGTTGAATCACCAGATTTCCCCAAGAGTCAACCTTACGCTCAAACATTCTTGGACTCGATGGCAATCGTAAAAGATTTCTGGGCTGAGCCAAGCTACGCATCACTGCTGCAAGATACGCAGAAGCGCTTCCACGACTACGTGGTGGCTGGCAAAGGCACATCACAAGAAGCACTTGATGGTTTAGTTGAAGATTGGACCAAAACCTTCAAGGATGCAGGCAAACTCTAACGACGCATTGCCCGCCCTGCATGGTGCAGGGTAACACTGATCACGCAGGGCTTGTCACCTCCCCAAGCTCTGCGTGAATTTTATTCGCCAGTCGAGAGATTCCTGATGACCAACACTTTACCAGAGCGTGTTGCCAAATCCACGCCGCCTGCCGTCGCACGCCGTATCAAAGGCTTGAGTGACCGGGCGATTGCTTGGATCTTTGTTGCACCAACAATTTTTCTGTTGCTCGCCATCAACATATTTCCGTTGCTTTGGACGATCCGGCTGAGCCTCACAAACTTTCGCGCCAACCAGCCCAATAGGCCTTTGAAATGGGTGGGGCTTGAAAACTATCAACAGATT
>JAYUHQ010000351.1:0-3205 GCA_043766895.1 Aestuariivirga sp. | reverse complement strand
CCATTGAAATCATCGCCAAGGATTCACAATCCAATCCCAATCGTGCCGCTGAAGTGGCCAGCGAGTTGATTGAAAAAGATGGCGTGAAATTGTTGCTGGGCAAAGATACGCCAGACACAACCAACCCGGTTGCAGACCAAGCCGAATTGAATGGTGTTCCTTGCATCACCAACAATTGCCCTTGGCAGCCTTATTTCTTTGGCCGCGGCGGCAAGCCCGCTGAAGGCTTCAAATGGACCTATCATTATTTCTGGGGTCTTGAAGATGTGATTGCAAACTTCTTGGCAATTTGGGATCAATCAGGCGCTGCCAAAGTTGTGGGCGGCCTGTTCCCCAATGACGCTGATGGTAACGCTTGGGGCGACGCTGAACGTGGCCTGCCAAAGCCTTTGGCTGCTGCTGGCTATAAGATGGTTGATCCTGGTCGCTACCAACCGTTGAACAACGATTTCACCTCGCAGATTACAGCCTTCAAAGCAGCGGGTGTAGAAATTGTAACTGGCGTAATGATCCCGCCAGACTTTGCAACATTCTGGGCCCAAGCAGCGCAACAAGGCTTCAAGCCTAAAGTTGTAACAATCGGCAAAGCGCTGTTGTTCCCGGCCTCGGTGGAAGCGCTGGGCGATCGTGGAGATGGTCTAACGTCGGAAATCTGGTGGTCACCCAACCATCCATTCAAGTCAAGTTTGACTGGCCAATCGGCCAAGGAATTGGCTGATGCTTATACCAAGGCAAGCGGCAAACCTTGGACGCAGCCTTTGGGCTTTGCTCATTCGATTTTTGAGGTTGCGTTTGATGTGATCAAGCGCGCAAAAGATTTGAAAGATCCAGAGTCTATTCTCGCCGCCATCACTGAAACTGATTTGCAAACAATCACTGGCCCCATCAGCTGGAAAGCAGGCCCGAATGTTCCCGTCAAAAACGTCTGCAAAACACCGCTTGTGGGCGGGCAGTGGACCAAGGGCGACAAAGGCTATGATTTGGTGATTACTGCCAATCCGCAGCAGCCAGCAATTCCTGTGGGTGGCAAGGTAAGATTGTTGGGTTAACCCAACCCTTTTCATCACTTATCCGTCATCCTCATCGTTGTGGGGATGACGGTGCTTCTGTTGTGAATAATATGGGAAACCATGCCCCTTCTTGCCCTTGAAAACCTAAACAAGCGTTATGGCGCGTTGGTGGTAACTGACGCCATAACCCTTGCTGTGGATAAGGGCGAGATCGTGGGCATTCTAGGGCCTAATGGTGCTGGCAAAACCACGCTGTTTAACCTTATTGCGGGAACTGTGCGGCCAGACAACGGCCACCTGCACTTCAAAGGCCGCGATATATCTGCCCTTGATGCAAGCCAGCGCTGCCGCATTGGCATTTCACGTTCATTTCAAGTGCCACACCCTTTTAATGGCATGACAGTGTTCGAGAATATTCTCGTGGGTGCCGCCTTTGGCAGCAACGCGGCAAACCCGGAAAGTCACGCGATAAAGGTAATGGAACTGACAGGTATGAAAGCCAAGGCCAACCACTTGGCAAGCTCCATCACACTCTTGGAAAGAAAGCGCCTTGAACTTGCGCGCGCTCTTGCAACCCAGCCTGAATTGTTGCTGCTTGATGAAATTGCGGGTGGGCTGACAGAACGCGAATGTCAGTCGCTTCTAACGGCCATCCGCGATGTTCATGCATCAGGCGTTACCATCGTTTGGATCGAGCATGTTGTGCATGCTTTGCTTTCGGTGGCTCAGCACCTTGTGGTTTTGAATTTTGGAAAGTTGATAGCAGACGGAAAACCGGGCGAGGTTATGAACAGACGTGACGTGAAATCAGTCTATCTGGGTGAAGACGCTCATGTCTGATGCTTTGCTGACCATCGACAATCTTGAGGCCTGGTATGGCGATGCCAAGGTGCTGCACAAACTTTCTTTTGAACTCAAACAAGGTGAAGTTTTGGCTTTGATTGGCGCCAATGGGGCTGGCAAAAGCACGTTGCTGAAATCAATCTGCGGCCTGTTGCGCAAGAAAACCGGAAAGATTGAATTCAAAGCGCAAGACATTTCCAACACCGTGGCAAATGGCATTGTGGCCCAAGGCATTGCGTTAGTGCCCGAAGGCCGCAGGCTTTTTGCATCGTTGTCGGTTGAAGAAAATCTTGTGCTGGGTGGCAAAGTCGCCCGCAAAGGCCCGTGGTCTTTGCCCGCAATTTATAATCTTTTTCCAATCCTTAAAGAAAAGCGCAACGCGCCCTCAACGTCTCTCTCGGGTGGCCAGCAACAAATGGTGGCAATTGGTCGTGGCTTAATGTCGAACCCTGAACTTATTCTGCTGGACGAGCTCAGCCTTGGCCTTGCCCCCATCGTCATCAAAGATATCTATGACCTTCTGCCAAAAATTGTGGGCAATGGCCTAACGGCCATTTTGGTGGAGCAAGATGTAACCCGTGCACTTGCTTCCAGCCAACAGTTTCTGTGTTTGCAGGAAGGGCGCATTTCACTTGGCGGTGCACCAGAAGACTATTCCAAAGACCAAATTTCAGCGGCTTATTTTGGGATGTGATGATGGTTTGGCTCAACATCATCATTCAAGGCATTTTGGTTGGCGGGCTTTACGCACTGTTTGCTGCGGGCTTGTCACTTATTTTTGGTGTGATGCGCTTGGTCAATATTGCCCACGGAGATTTAATTGTAGGCGTTGCCTTTTTGGCATTAACCGTGGTGCAATGGACTGGCCTCAATCCGCTTGTCAGCTTGGTGTTTGTCGTGCCTCTCGCCATGGCTTTTGGGTATGGCCTGCAGCGTGGAATCTTAAACCGAACATTGGGCAAAGACATTCTGCCGCCACTGCTTGTCACGTTTGGCCTTTCTGTTATTTTGCAAAACGGGCTGCTTGAAATATTCACAGCAGACAGCCGCAAACTGAATGCGGGCATCATTGAAACCGCAAGCTTCCAACTTCTGCCCGGTGTTGCGATTGGGTTTTTGCCGCTGTTACAATTTGGTGTTGCCATCGGCGTTATCGGGGGGCTGCAATATTTATTTTACAACACCAGCCTTGGGCGGGCCTTCCGCGCCGTCTCGGATGATGCTGAAACCGCGTTGCTCATGGGCCTTGACCAGCGCAAAGTTTATGCGTGGGCCATGGCGTTGTGTTTGGGCGTGGTGGCCATCGCTGGCGTATTCCTCGGCGTTCGCTCTAACTTTGATCCGTTTATGGG
>JAYUHQ010000350.1:0-1089 GCA_043766895.1 Aestuariivirga sp. | reverse complement strand
TTTTGAACAATCAATATATGGGCATGGTGCGCCAGTGGCAGCAGCTGTTGCATGGCAATCGGTTGAGCGAAAGCTATTCTGAAGCTTTGCCAGATTTTGTGAAATTGGCGGAAGCCTATGGCGGTGTTGGCATTCGGTGTGACAAGCCCGGCGATCTTGATGCTGCAATTATGCAAATGATTGATAGCCCACACCCGGTTTTGTTTGATTGTCGTGTGGCCAATCTGGCCAATTGCTTCCCAATGATTCCATCTGGCAAGGCACATAATGAAATGTTGTTGGGCCAAGATATATCAGACGAAGAAGTTGGAAGTGCCATTGATGCCAAAGGCAAGCAGCTGGTTTAAGGAACAAAAACATGAACGCACATCAATCAGGCTCAGGCTCGGCCTATTTCATTGACGATAAGAAACAGACAATTGAAACCCATACGCTTGGCGTGATTGCTGAAAACCAGCCCGGTGTGTTGGCACGCATCATCGGGTTATTTGCGGGCAGAGGCTATAATATCGACAGCCTTACAGTCTCAGAAACCGAACATGAAAAGCATGTGTCGCGCTTTACAATTGTAACCACAGGCACTGCCAATGTGATTACACAAATCAAAGCGCAGCTTGATCGCATGGTTCCTGTGCATTCGGTGGCTGATCTTACGGTTGAAGGCAACTTTTTGGCACGAGAATTGGCCATGGTGAAAGTTTCGGGCCAGGGTGACAAGCGGGTCGAAGCTTTGCGGTTGGCCGATGCCTTTCGCGCGCGCGTGATTGATGCTTCAACCGACAGCTTTGTGTTTGAACTGACAGGCAAACCCGACAAGATTGATCAGTTCATCTCTTTGATGGTGCCACTCGGCCTCATCGAAGTGTCGCGCACTGGTGTGGCAGCAATCGGCCGCGGCACAGGCACGATGAAGGATTAAAGCTGAAGTTGTCTAAATCCGTGGCCCAGTTTGTCTCGGCCACGGATAATTATTGCTCTTAGTGCGTCAGGGCCAATGCGTGGGCATGGTCTGGTTCGATTAAACCAATCATTGCGCCCGTTGCATCAGTTACAACTGCAAGTTTACCAACACCCGGAATTCTAATGGGT
>JAYUHQ010000349.1:0-1090 GCA_043766895.1 Aestuariivirga sp. | reverse complement strand
AATCATGGGCCGAGAATAGTATGCTGACAGTATTTGCACGCGCATCATCAATCGTCAGTGTGCCGCTTATTCTTGCAATCGGATCGATCATTTGGTGGGTTATGAATGATCTTATTGAAAGCCATGTCACTAAGCCGTTGATGGTTATCACAGAGCGCGTCACTGTTCTTGAAAACAGAATAGAATTAAACAAATCTGGAATAGACGAAAATAAAAATAGAAATGTGTTGCAAGATTTGCAGATAGCAAAAGGCAACGACAACCTTGGAACAATCGGCCTCGATGTAAAGGCGCTCGGCGTCAAACTCGATAGTGTTGTCTCAGCATTAGGCAGAATAAGTTCGGACGTTGCCGTACTGAATGAAAGAACGAAAGAACGCAACACTAAGGGATTATCACAATGAAATACGTTCTCGCACTATTTCTTTTCACAAGCTGCGCCCATGCCGAGGTTTACATCACACACACTTTGTTTTGCGATGAAACAAAAGTCTTTCTAAACGAATTATCTGAAAAATATCACGAACAGGAAGTTGCTGGCGGCATTGACGGCAAGGGCAATCTAGTTCGCATTTTTACATCTGATAAAACATGGACGATTTTGCGCTCGTCACCCAACGGCCTGTCTTGCACGTTTGACGCGGGCGGTGATTGGGAAACTTTAAAGCCTGAAATCAAGGGCAAGAAAACATAAAAGGAATTTAACATGCCAGTCATGCAAGGATTACTCAAACAATCTTATACGCTCGATCAATTCCGCGAATATCTCAAAACCGACGTTGCGCCAAAGATGGGCGCATGGCGACCGAAAGGCGTTGTGCTGCACAACACTGGCACAATGGTTTGGCCGGGCTTTGACGTTCATGGCGTTAAAATATCGCCTGCACAGCGCATTGAGAATATGAGCGTGGACTGGGTTTTACGTGGCTTTCATGGTGGGCCTCATTTGCTGATTTCTCCGGACGGCATGATTCACACGGTTTGGCCGCTGTGGATGGCTGGCACACATTCGCCGTCTTGGAATAAGACATTCTGGGGCATGGAAATGGTGGGCGACTTTGACAAAGAGTTGTTTCCAAACGCCATGCGC
>JAYUHQ010000348.1:0-8544 GCA_043766895.1 Aestuariivirga sp. | reverse complement strand
TGGGCCTTGACTGAAATGGCCCAGCTTTACCGCGGCCGGCCCGACATGGCTTGGGCGTTGAAAACCTGGGCCGAACACAAAGCCGATATTATCGATCCACCAGATGCCATCCGTTTGGCAGAACGAATTTTGTTGGAACCTTTAGACGAAATTGCCCATCGCATTATCGCCAAACGCGCCAAACGCGTCACATTGCTTACCACAGTAACACCGGCAGCAGCCCTTGATATGATTTTGGTGGGTGGCCAAAATCTTTTTATGATTAGAGAGATTGCTGAAAACTATGGCGGCAGGCCGTCGTTTATCGCCACCATGCGCCTATCCAAGCTTGTCATAACGCATTTGGCAGTGGCTGGTGGCTTGGCACTTTCTGAAAACTTTCTGCATTTGTTTGTTGGCAAGGGCCTGCTTGGCCGCTTGTCTGCCCGCTTTGGCGAAGGGGCCATTAACGGCATTCTCACATCACGCATCGGCCTTGCGGCCTGTGAAGTGTGTCGTCCAATCCCAAAACAAGAGTCCAAACGCGAAACGCTAACCTCGCTGACAAAGGAAATCTTGTCCTTTTCAAAATCGGAAGAACCCGTGAAGTAATAAAGCATTAACCAGTGCGGGGTTTTGGGTTCCATCGATTAACATTTTGAAATCACCATTGCTTAAGGTGCGGCAAATCGAAATGGTGAACTTTGCTCAAAACAATTGAAATGCCAGGGTTGAAAAAAGCTGCAAAAGCCCGCGCCATATCAAGCGCTAGCTTCGCTATGCCCAAACACAGCTATATGAATGTGGCAACGTCGCTCAAATCGTTTGAACGGCTTGAACAAGGCTGGCGCAGATTAGAAACATCAAGCCATGTGCCTGCCACGGTTTTTCAAAGCTTTGATTGGGTGAAAACCTGGTGTGAAATTCACGCCCAACCTGAATCTCAGGTGCGCATCATGGTGCTGGCTGGCTATACCAACAATCGATTGGTTTTTGTGTTGCCCTTATCAATCGACAAAATGTTGGGCATTAAACGCGCTACTTGGCTTTCCCAACCCATTGCTCAATATGGTGATATTCTTTGTGATAAAACTGAAGACCAAATGCGGTGGATGGAATTTGCCATTACCTTTTTGAAACAAACGCGCGCCGTTGATATTTTGCAATTGCGCCATGTGCGCCAAACCAGCAATCTTTTTCCGTTTGCAAAAATGCAGATGGGCGATGGCAAACTCAATGAACGCGCACCCTATTTGGACTTAACAGCATTTCAAACGGACGCAGATTATGACGCGCGTTATGACTCGCGCCAACGCAAACACCGGAAAAAAGTGCGCAAAGCACTTGAAGAAATAGGCCCAATCAATTTTGTGCAGCTGAATGCCCAAGAAGATATTGATCAGGCAATTGACTATGCGGTTTTTGAAAAGCGCAGTTGGTTAAAGCAGCGCGGCCGTTTCAACACCACCATGGCCTGCCCGAAACACACTGCGTTTCTGAAGGCTTTATCTCGGTTGCAAAGCCAAGGGGCAACTTTGCAGGTGACGCAAATGTCGGCCGGTGAGCAGAAAATTTCATGGGAAGCTTCCTTCATCTACAACGGCGTTCAATATTGTTATCTTACAGCCCACCAAGCAGGGTTTACCGATAAGTCGCCGGGCCGATTGCACTTTGATTTATCACAGCGCCATTCCTTGGCGGGTGGCATAAAGGCATATGATCTGATGGTGCCTTATGACCATTATAAAGAATCATGGTCTTCGGCGATGGAACCGGTGAATGATTATTATTTGGCGCTAAGCCTGCGTGGCACTTCTATTGGCAACACCTATCTTGGTAAAATGCGGCCGTTTCTGCGCGATATTTATGCAAAGTTGCCGGTTTCAGTTTTGCGGGTTTTGAAAACGCTCTTGCGGGTTTAGGCAATGAGGCTTTAAACACCATCGCAACATGAAAGCGATGGCATGACCGAAACTTTTTTCACTCCATATTCAGGGCTTTTCGGCGGTGCGCTGATTGGCTTGGCAGCGGTTGTTTTAATGGGCAGCGTTGGCCGCATTATGGGGGCAAGCGGCGTGTTCAACCACCTTCTCACCACCAAATTTGATGCTAACTTCATTTGGCGCGGGCTTTTCGTGATCGGAATGTTGATCGGAACTGCGCTGACAAAACCTTTTGCAGCCAATGCCCAGAACCTGGTGTTTCAGAAAAATTTTGTGCTGCTGATTGTGGGCGGCTTGCTTGTGGGGGTTGGCACGGTGTTGGGCAACGGGTGCACCAGTGGCCATGGCATTTGCGGCCTTGCCCGATTTTCTAAGCGCTCGTGTGTTGCCACCATAACCTTCATGATTGTGTCCATCGCCACCGTTTATATCACCCGCCATGTGATGGGAGTTTCAGCATGAGCCGGATTGCAGTTTTAATATCGGGCCTATTGTTTGGCGCAGGCCTGACAATTTCCGGCATGGTGAACCCGATGAAGATTCTCAACTTTCTCGATTTTACAGGAAGCTTTGATCCCACGCTGATCTTCGTCATGGGCGGTGGCTTGCTGGTTACAATGATCGGTTATCAACTCCTCTTCCGCCAACCAAAACCGTTGTTTGCAGATCAATTTCAACTTCCAACGTTGAAGCAAATTGATCGACGTTTGGTTGGCGGCGCTGTTCTGTTTGGCATTGGTTGGGGGCTGAGCGGTTTTTGCCCAGGCCCTGCCATTGCATCATTGGTGTTTGGCCATGTTGAAAGTTTTGTATTCGTGGCAGCAATGGCAATTGGAATGATGTTAACGCGTTTGCTGCCCGCAAACAGCTAAGATTGAATTAGTTTACACCCAGCTTCTTTTGCAAATTGGTGCTTGATGTTGTGTATTGAAACAACAACCGTTCACCCGGATTGATATAGCGAAACGCCTGTTGCGCCATCAATGCTGCCTCATGAAAGCCAGACAAGATTAATTTCAACTTGCCGGGATAGGTGTTGATATCACCCACAGCAAAAATACCAGGCACCGAAGTTTCAAATTTCTCAGTGTCAACAGCGATCAAATTTTCGGTGAGGTTCAAACCCCAATCGGCAACCGGGCCTAGTTTCATGGTCAAACCAAAAAATGGCAAAAGGGCATTGGCCGTAATTTCTGATAGGGCGCCATCAGCGCCTTTCATGGTGGCAGAAGCCAACACACCACCAGAACCTGATAACGCGGTAACTTGGCCAATTTTAAGCTGCATCTTTCCGGCTTCAACCAATTCACGCATTTTCTTCACACTGTCTGGTGCGGCGCGAAATTCGTCGCGGCGGTGAAGCAATGTTAAAGACTTGGCAATGGGCTGCAGATTGTTTGTCCAATCCAAGGCTGAATCGCCGCCACCCACAATCAAAACGTCTTTGCCGCGAAGCGCTTCCATTTTCTTTACAGAGTAAAACACCGATGTGCCCTCATAGGCTTCAATGCCAGGAATGGGGGGCTTTTTGGGCTGGAATGAACCGCCGCCAGCAGCAATCACCACAACTTTGCAATGAAATTCCAACGCGCCGTCTGTGGTCAACACAAAATGATTGTCGCCACGTTTTTCCAGCGAGGTAACCATCTGGTTGAAATGATATTCAGGCTTGAAAGGTTTGGCCTGCTCCATCAAACGCGCGGTTAATTCAGCGCCCGTCACCGTTGGCAGCGCCGGAATATCATAAATTGGCTTTTCAGGATAAAGTTCGGCGCATTGGCCGCCCGCCCTGTCTAAAATATCAATCACATGGCATTTGATATCAAGCAGGCCCAATTCAAAGATCGAAAAAATGCCGCAAGGCCCAGCGCCAATCACCACAACATCAGTTGAAATCACGTCGGTCATGGTGTCCCCACTCTTTATTATTAAAATTGTTTTTCAGGAACTTTCACGCGCAGGCCATCCAACGCATCAGTTACTTTTATTTGGCAAGAAAGGCGGCTGTTGTCACGCACATCGAAGGCAAAATCCAACATATCTTCTTCCATGGGGTTTCGCGCACCCACTTTGTCTTTCCACTCAGGCTCAATGTAAACATGGCACGTGGCACAAGCGCAGGCGCCGCCGCAATCAGCGTCAATGCCGGGCACTTGGTGTTTCACGGCGGTTTCCATAACCGTCATGCCGGCCACGCCATTGGCTGAAATTTCAGTGCCGTTGTGTTGAATAAAGGTTATCTTGGCCATGCTCTATTATCCTTCTGCGGCGCTCGTTTAAGCACAGCGCAAAAGAAACGCAACCCAAGCTGTTAATGTCGGGTGACTTCTGTGCAAAATGCCGCAATGGCCAGCTTCATCTGGCGTTCAAGCTTTGAGCCAAATTTCTCCCAATTGGCGCAAATCGCTTCAATCTGCACAGCGCCAATTGCAGCAGCAGAACCCCGCAAGGCATGCATTTCAAAATTTAAATCAAGCCTAGCCCAATCAGCAAACTCTATTTGAGCAAGTTGATCGATAAAAAGTGTAAGAACCTCTGATTGCAAAGCCACATCATTCATCGTGCTTCGCTCAAGGCAGGCGCGATCAAAAATGCCATCCGCCGACAATTCCGCGCGCTTGCGATGTTCTGCAACTTTTAGTTGCTTATTCATGGTCTTTCTCCCGCACCCAAGTGGCCAATCGTATCTAAAAATCTTGTGCAGGCCCTAAACAAAGTCCCCTAACAGGCAATTTCCTGAGTCGATTCAATCTGATCCATAATTTTAACCAAATCTTCAATTAGCTGCACAACCTAGGCTGCCATGGGTTCAATCGGCGGCAAAAATAGGTTAATGAAAGTAAATAAGTTCCATTTGCCAATGAGGCCCTTTCGCGCCGCAACGCACGAAAGTTTTGGCAAAGGGAAAAGTAACGTGGCTGCAAATGCCATGAACAGAGGGTGCGTATATTATGGCAAAACAACCAACCGACAATCGTCGCCGCAGTGCGATTCCAACTTTGGAAACACCAAAGCCTGAAGTTGTGGTCGAACAGGCTCCGGCGCAAATTCGCTCGCGCCCCGCCAATGAAAATGATGCTGGCACAGCCATGATGATGCAACGCCTGCGCAGGCCACCATCTTATGATGTGATTTGGGCGGCTCTCGTTATGTCTGCCATTTGGGCAGCCGGTTGGGTTTGGATTTATAAAGATGTGTTTGCATTGCAAACCACAACGTCAGCGCCTGAATATCTGCAATCCATCGCGTTGTTGATTTTGCCTATTTTGGGCATGATGGTGATTGCCTATTTCCAATGGCGCGCCCAACAGCTGCGCCAAGTTTCAGAAGTGCTGATGCAACAGGCTATGCGCCTGATCCGCCCACAAGATATTGCCACCGATGGTTTGACTTCAATTGCCCAAGCCGTGCGCCAAGAGGTTGATTTGTTGGTAGGCGGCGTTGAACACGCATTTCAACGCGCCACCGCTTTGGAAGAAATTGTTCATAAAGAAATCGCCGCCGTTGAACGCGCCTTCGGCAGCAACGAAGATCGTATTCGTGGCTTGGTCAATGGCCTTGAAACCCAGCGCGCATCACTTCAACACACGGCAACCTTGGTCAACAACGATGCCGCACCCATGCTGTCACGCTTGGAAAGCAACACTCAGAATCTGGGTCAGGTGATCAATCTTGCCTTGTCGACATTTACGCGCCTTGAAGATGGCCTGAAAAGTTCCACCAGCGAATTGGCCCGCACCATTGAAGAAGTGGCTCAACGGGCTGCTGAAACTGGCCAAGAAATTGGCGGCCACTCAACTCAGTTTGAACGCATGTCCACCATGTTGGTCAGCGATTTCCGCGGTTTTTCCGGCCAGTTGCAAGATTATATACAAACGTTAAATTTCACTGCGAACAACTTGGGCAACGAAACCCGCAAATTTGGCAGCGAAGTCAAAGGCATGGAATCAAGCCTGCTTCAAGTTTTGCGCCAAGGTGCCGATCAAATCACCGCCTCGCACACTGAAACATCTGAAACGATTGAACGTTTGGCTGCTGCTGCATCGTCAAACGCCAAACAAAGTTCGGCTGAATTGGTGCAAACCTTCGGCCAGCTGGGTGAAAGCATCACCTATCACGTTAAAAACAGCACCAATGAATCAGCAAGTTTAATTGAACGTGCCGGCATTGAAACCGCCAACCGCATTGAACAAGCGCATAACTTGGTAACCCATGGGCTGCAAAATGTTGCTGGTGATTTCATCCAGAAAGTCAATCAATCGCGTGGTGATTTGACACTGTATGTTGATGAGGCCAGCAACCGCTTGGCATCAGAGATGGATCAATCCAGCATTCGCTTTAATGATCGCTTCAATCAATCCAGCGCCTTGCTGGTTACCAATCTTGATCGTTCAAGCACTAATTTGCTGGAACAGTTGGGCACATCGGGTGCGGGCTTTATGGGCCGCATTGAAGATATTTCGGGCCGCTTATCTGGCCATTTGGATACCCATTCCAACCGCATCATTGGCACCATGCAAACATCGGCTGAGCAATATGCCGGTGCCTTGGTGCAACACACGGGAACATTCACCGCCCATGTTGATGAGAAAGCAGCGCAGTTGGCAAGCCTGTTGGCAGGCCATTCAAATGCAATCACAGCAACTATGAAATCTTCAACCGAATTGTTTGCTGGCGCTTTGGCCGAAAATTCTGGCGCCTTTACCACCGCAATCGACGACAAGGCCAACCTGTTGGCCAAGCTTTTGTCCACGCACTCAAATTCAATCACCACAACCATGCAATCTTCTGCTGAAGAATTTGCTGGCGCGATTGCGGAAAACACGGCTGCCTTTACATCACGTCTGGATGAAAAATCGGGCCATCTTGTCAACGTGCTCAATTCACATTCGAACTCAATAACCAGCACCATGCAAAATTCAGCCGAACAATTTGCTGATGCCATTGCAGGCAACACAGCTGCCTTTACATCTCGCTTGGATGAAAAATCGGGCCTTGTGGTTCAAATTCTGAATTCGCATTCTGATACCATTGCCAACACGATGCAAAATTCAGCCGAACAATTTGCTGACGCCATTGCGGGCAACACTGCGGCCTTCTCATCACGGCTTGATGAAAAGTCTGGCCATCTGGCAAAGGTGTTGAGCTCGCATTCAGATACGATCACCAACACCATGCAAAACTCGGCTGAGAAATATGCCGGCACATTGCAATCAACCGCGCAGGTGTTCAACGCCACGATGGAAGATACCTTCGGCCAAGCCATGCAAGGCATTCACGAAGCAACAACGCGGGTTGATACTTCTGCCAACACCATCAGCAACAGCCTCAATCGTGCCTCATCAATGGTAACCCAGGAAATGCAATCGGTCGGGGCCAATGTGAATGACCTTCTGGTTTCAACCAGTGGCACAATTGCCGCGCATCTGAAAGAAACCTCTGAAATCGTCAGCCGCCAAATGCAAGATTCGGGGCTGGCTTTGGCTCAAAACATCGAAGGCTCTGGCGGCCTGGTGACCGATCGTTTGATCAGTGTTTCGGGTGAATTTGTACACAAAATCAATGCCACGCGTGATGGAATGTTATCGGCCCTTTTGGGTGCCACCGGCGATTTGACATCGCAACTCAACACCACATCAACCAGCATTTTTGCAAGGTTGGAAACCGTCACCAGCGATATGTCCAGCCAAATGTCGGGCCTGTCTGAAGCGGTTAATGAAAAAATTGCGTTCACCGGCCAAGATTTCACCAGCAAAATTACATCATCATCGGCCAACATGTTCTCTGGCTTGGATAAAGCCAGCCTGCATCTGACAGATCAATTGGATGCTTTGTCGACGCGCATCACTACCCATATTGAAGGCACAGCAGGCCAAGCAACAGACCGCATGGCTTCTGTCACCGAAAACCTGACAGGCAGGCTGGATCAATCTTCAACGCAACTTGGGTCGTTGTTGGTTGCAACCGAACGCCGCTTGGGCAATCAATTGGAACAAGCATCGACTGAACTTGCTGCCCTGTTTGACGAAAATACACGAATGATGACAGAGCAACTGGAACTAAGTTCCAACACTGTCACCTCAACCTTTGCCAACACTGCGGTTCACGCCGCCCAAACGCTCAGCTCGTCGGGCCAAGATGTAACCAGCAAAATTGAAACCGCCAGCCAAGCCATGTTTGAACGCTTGCACGGCACCACGCGTGAATTGGGCCAACGTTTTGATGTGGCCACTGATCATCTGGAAAATGTTACCACTGAAATTTCCAAACGTTTGGACGGAACCGGCAAACGCTTTGCCGAAGTTCTGGATCAAGCATCAGGCCAAATCTTCAATGATCTGGGCAAAGCCCGTGATGCCTTCTCTGAAGGCTTAGGTGAAACCACACTTCAAATTTCGGGCCGCTTTGAACAGGAAACCGGATTGCTGGTGGGCCGCATTGATAAAGCTGTTCAAGAGTTTGATACTGGGGCCACAACCTCTGCCAATAAACTTGAAGATGCGTCAAAGAAATTTGCCAAGCATGTTGAAACCACCAACACTTATTTGGCTGATCAATTGGCCTCGGCCGCCGGCGATATTGATACCCGCCTTGAAAGCGTGTCGATGCAGCTGACAGGCAA
>JAYUHQ010000347.1:0-22434 GCA_043766895.1 Aestuariivirga sp. | reverse complement strand
ATGAACCCGCAAATTCGCTTTGGCGAAGATTTGATGAGCCGCGTTTCCTATGTGATGATGAACCCCGGCGGCGAAGTGGAAATGACCACAGCCATTCGCACCGCCTTGCAACAACTTGCCGAAGAAGTTGGCCGAGCCGCAGGTGTTGCCTTAAACGATATTATGGAAGTTGTTTTGGTCGGCAACCCGGTAATGCACCACCTTTTCCTTGGCATTGACCCGACGGAACTGGGTGGCGCGCCTTTCGCGCTGGCCACTGGCCTTCCCCTCACCTTCCCTGCCCGCGAAATGGATTTCAAATTAAACGCGGGCGCTTATGTTTATGTGTTGCCTTGCATTGCGGGCCATGTGGGGGCCGATGCGGCGGGCATGGTGCTTTCAGAAGCGCCCCACGAGCAAGATGAAATGATGTTATGTGTGGATGTTGGCACCAACGCTGAAATTGTGTTGGGCAACCGCCATCGCCTGCTCGCCTGTTCATCACCCACCGGGCCAGCCTTTGAAGGCGCGCAAATTTCAAGCGGTCAACGAGCGGCACCCGGTGCGATTGAACGCATTCGCATAAACCCACAAACGCTTGAACCACGGTATCGCGTCATCGGCTGTGAGTTGTGGAGTGATGAGGCTGGCTTTGAAGACGCCATCGCTGCAACGGGCGTTACCGGCATTTGCGGCAGCGGCATTATTGAGGCCGTGGCCGAAATGTATTTGGCTGGCATCATCAGCCAAGATGGTTTGGTGGATGGCGCAATGGCTTCACTTTCGCCCCGCATTGAATCTCACAAACGCACGTTCAACTATGTTATTCGCGAAGGTGAAAACACCATCCGCGTAACGCAAAACGATGTGCGCGCCATTCAAATGGCCAAGGCCGCATTATATGCGGGCGTGCAGCTGTTGATGGACAAATTGGAAATCACTCACGTTGATAAGATCCGCTTGGCCGGAGCGTTTGGCAGCCACATCGATATGAAATATGCGATGGTCTTGGGCCTTATCCCAGATTGTGATTTGGCGCGTGTGCAAAGTGCAGGCAACGCCGCTGGCACGGGCGCGCGCATTGCACTGCTCAACAAAGCAGCGCGTGATGAAATTGAACATGTTGTGCGCCGCATTGAAAAAATTGAAACAGCAGTTGAGCCAATGTTCCAACAACATTTCGTAGAAGCCATGGCCATGCCCCATAAAACCGCTGACTTTGCGAATTTGAAAAAGGCGGTAACACTGCCACCCATCAAACACGTTGAAACACTGGGTGATGATGGTGGCGCGCGAAGAGTTAGGCGGCGGGGTTAGCGCCACATTGTCAGGGCAATTTATTCCCTCTCCCCCTTGGGGAGAGGGTTGGGGCCTGCGAACGTAAGTGAGTGGGAGGGTGAGGGGACTTAGACCAAGTGCCGCATTATTTCATCCAGCACTGGCTCTAAATCGCCGAAGATGTCTTCATTTCTAAAACGAATTACGCTGTAACCCTGCCCCACCAAAAACGCGGTTCTGGCAGCATCGTTTGCCAGTTCTTCCGGTGTTTCATGGGTTGAGCCGTCGATTTCAATGACCAATTTTTGCGCGCGGCAAACGAAATCGGCGATATAAGGAGTGATGGGTTCTTGGCGGACAAATTTCATATTGTTCAGTTGTCGATTGCGTAAGTGTTGCCACAACTTGGCTTCGACAGCTGTTTGCTCAGCACGTAAAGTTCGAGCGCGCTGAACTGTTGTTTTATCTTTCCGCATAGTCCTGAACGTTAAAGCCCCTCACCCTCCCATTGCAAGAGCAATGGGCCCCAACCCTCTCCCCTTCGGGGCGAGGGAGTAAAGTGGGATACCGCATCCTCCCGCCCGCCGTGAAATCAATATTTTTTGCGGGTTCCGCTTTCGTCGTATGTAAAGTCCACACAAAGCTGTGGGGTGAGGGATTGAAATCTTTTCAAGTCAGCCGGGCTTATGCCGCCGATTTGGTTTGTGGCGGTCGCATCACTGGATGCTTTGATCAATTCCCTGCTGCGGACGAAAAATTTCCCCTCACCATCCACGAAGATCGTTATGTTGGCTTGTGAAAAAGCTTGGTCGCTCGTATTGTGATAGGTCAGGTTGACATCCATCCAGCGATCGTCCACCTTCTTGAATTCTCATTTCACAAAAGTGAATAGATCGGGTGAACCTTCTCTACATCGGCTATCGGCCAGTGCTGGCGCACTCATTAGAGATGCTAGGACGATTGCTATTAAATATTTCATGCCAACTTCTCCCGGTTTAAAGTCTAAGCGCCGTTGCCGTGAACAGCGCAAAACTATTGCATGATCGCCAATCGGTCAACTGGGATGGGGGTTGGCCTCAACCCATTCCCCTTTTGGGGAGCGCGAAAGAAGCGCAATTCTTTTCTTGATCCAATTTAAATATTAGTCTCAAATCTCTTCACGGCCAATGTTTTTCGGAGTGATTATCATGTTGAAACTTTTCCGCATTGCTTTGATGATTTCTTTTTCGCTCGCAACGTTTCCCGCCCACGCGGTTACGCGCCAACCGGTTGCTGCTGATAAGGGCATGGTGGTGACATCACAACATTTGGCTTCAGAGATTGGTGTTGAGATTTTAAAACGCGGCGGCAATGCCGTGGATGCGGCCGTGGCTGTGGGTTATGCATTGGCCGTGGCCAACCCTTGTTGTGGCAATATTGGTGGCGGTGGCTTTGCCACGCTGCATTTGGCGGATGGGCGCGACATTTTTTTAAATTTCCGCGAAAAGGCTCCCTTGGCTGCAACCGAAAAAATGTATCTTGATGCCAAGGGCGAGGTTGTGCCTGATTTAAGCTTGAAGGGTTATCTTGCTGCGGGCGTTCCCGGAACTGTGTTGGGGCTTGATACGCTGCTTGCCAAATATGGCACGATGAAGCGGGCTGACGTTATGGCGCCCGCCATCAAACTGGCCGAAGAAGGCTTCACATTGGATCAGGGTGATGTGGATATTTTGGCAACATCCACCAAGAATTTTGCTGCCGCGCCCAACGTGGCAGAAACATTTTTGAATGCGGGCAATGCGTGGAAAGTGGGCGATGTTCTGCTGCAAAAGAAATTGGCGGCCACGCTGAAACAAATTGCCAGCGCTGGGCCTGATGCCTTTTACAAAGGATCAATCGCCGATGCTGTTGTGGCGGCAAGTGCAGCCAATGGCGGCATTTTCACAAAAAAAGATTTTGAAGATTATAGCGTTGAAGAATTGGCTCCGGTCAAATGCACGTATCGCACCTATGAGGTGATTTCTTCACCACCGCCCAGCTCTGGTGGCACTACACTTTGTGAAATTTTGAATATTTTGGAAGGTTATCCCCTGCACGACATGGGTTTTCATTCGGCCGCTGGTGTGCATGTGATGGCAGAAGCCATGCGCCACGCCTTTGTTGATCGCAACTTTGAATTGGGTGATCCTGACTTTGTAAAAAACCCGATCGATCGCCTTACATCGAAAGACTATGCCGCGGCCCTTCGCGCCAAAATTGATCCGGCCAAGGCCACGGCATCACAAGATGTAAAGCCCGGCGTTGCGCCGCATGAAGGCACACAAACCACACATTTTTCAATTGTTGACGCCAGCGGCAACGCCGTGGCCATCACTTACACATTGAACGCCTATTTCGGCGCAAAAGTGATTGCGGGTGACACCGGCTTTTTTCTGAATGATGAGATGGATGATTTTACGGTGAAGCCCGGTGTGCCAAACCTGTTTGGCTTGGTGCAAGGAAAAACTAACATTATTGCGCCGGGCAAGCGGCCGTTGAGTTCGATGAGCCCAACAATTGTGAAAAAAGATGGCAAAGTATTCATGGTGTTGGGAAGCCCCGGCGGCTCGCGCATCATTACTATTGTGCTGGAAGCAATTGTGAACGTGGTTGATTATGGCATGCAGATTCAAGAAGCGGTGAATGCACCTAGGCTTCACCACCAATGGTTGCCAGACCAGATTACAACAGAACCTTTTGCTCTATCGCCCGACACCGCGAAAATTTTGGTCGATATGGGGTATAAAATTGTTGAACAAACGCCCTGGGGCGCTGCGGAAACAATTCTAATCGGTGCCCAACCAGATGCAGCCGCGGCCACCGCCACTTCAGGCAATGACGCGATGGCGGGCAACAAGCCTATCCCCGGAAAACTTTATGGCGCGCACGATGACAGGCGTTCAGCTGGTGCGGCAGATGGCTATTGAATAAGCCAGTCCGGACTTATTCGACTTCGCCGCCGCCGTCTTTCCAATCTTGGAATTTTCCAAGGTTGAACACTTTGGTATAGCCCATGTCTTTTAATGTTTTGCCCGCCAAGGCCGATCTGCCCCCTGATGCACAATAGGTAATGATGGTTTTATCGGGTGTAAGTTCAGGCGCATGGGCTGGCGATTTGGGATCAGCCTTAAACTCAAGAACCCCGCGATTGATGTGCAGGGCCCCTTTCACTTTGCCAGAAACTTGCAATTCAGTTCCATCACGAACATCAAGAATAACCACATCGGGCCTGCCCATCAGCTTTTCAACTTCGGCTTGGGTGATGGTTGGAATTTCTGCCTTGGCGGCATCTAAAAAGTCTTTTGCAGTTTTTGTCATGATAACTCCTCAGATTAAGTTACGACTTGCCAGAACAATCCCACTACACACAAAAAGCCCAATGTGAACGAGATGGTGCGAACATAGGGGACAGCAAACCAATAGACCAAGGCGTGAATAACGCGCAGCCAAAAATACGCCATGGTCAGAAATGCTGTTGTGCTGTTTTCTTGATTGGTGATGTGAAGGATAAGCACCAAAGTTGCGAAAGGTGCAAACGCCTCAATCGCATTGAGATAGGCGCGGTGTGCCCGCTGGCCCCAAAGCGGCACAGGGCGCGGGGCCGGATCAACATAATTTTGCGGCGTGAGCAAACCATTGGTTTGAACTTGTGAAGCGATGTAGACCACCCAAAGGGCGGCGGTTAGCATTGCAGTGTAAGCGAGGTAATTCAGTTCGATCGTCATTGGTTTCTCCCGAAAACTAGCGCTTCATTACGTGGGCTTTTGCGCCTTTTTGGTGGGCACGCAAACAGATATATTCCATGATTAAAGCACAGGCAGCGCCTGATGTAAGTTCAGCATGATCATAGGGTGGCGACACTTCCACCATATCCATGCCCACGAAATTGATATTCGTCAGTGTGCGGATGATTGATGCGGCTTGGTGATACGTCAATCCGCCGGGAATGGGGGTGCCCGTGCCGGGCGCTGCCGATGGATCAAGGCAATCAATATCAAACGTGAGATAGGCTTTTTGCTTGCCCACTTTTTTGGTGATGATTTTAGAAATATCAGCGGCAGATTTTGCGTGGCATTCATCAGCATAAATAATGCGAAAGCCCATGGTGGTTTCGCCTGTAAACGTGGTGCGAATGCCAATTTGCACAGATTTATTCGGGTCAATCAAACCTTCCCGCACGGCATAGCCAAACATGGTGCCATGATCAATGCGGCCGCCCATATCAATTTCCACATCACGATGCGCATCGAAATGTACCAATGCCAAAGGCCCATGCTTTTTATAATGGGCTTTGAGGATTGGATAGCTGACATAATGATCACCGCCCAAGGCGATCATTTCAGCGCCTGACGAGATAATTTCTGTTGCGTGCTTTTCTAAGGTTTCGGGGAAGTTTTCTTTCTTGCCCCAATCAAAAAAACAATCGCCATAATCAGTCACCGCCAATGTATCAAACGGGTCAAACATCCAAGGCCAAAACGGCCCCCAAGCATTTTCCGCCGAAGCGCGGCGGATGCCTTCTGGCCCCATGCGCGTGCCGGATCTATGAGAAACCGCTTGATCAAAGGGAATGCCGGTGATGGCAATATCAACACCCGTCAAATCGCGCGTATATTTGCGGCGCATGAATGACAGTGCGCCAGCATACGTGGCTTCCCACCGCGTGCCTTTAAGGTCTTGGCGGCGGAACGCCTCATCGCCGGGAAGATAACCAAGTTTATCAAGTTCAAGTGCCATAATCTATTCCGTTAATAAAAGTGCATCGTGTGGATTAAAATGCACCCACATTTTTTGGCCGCGTTCAACACCAGCCCCGCCCGTGCGTGAATCATTCTGCACGTTGATTTCAAGTTCCTTGCCATCAACCGTATCAGCGATCACGTGGCTGGTGTCGCCATAATAGGCTACATCACGGATGGCGACTTTGACTTTAACAAGCCCTGCCCCTTTGGGTTCGGCCGTTGAAAGTTTCAACTTTTCTGGGCGCACAGCAATGGTGGCCTCACTTGAACAAGCTTTTTCGCTCTGCATATCAAACTTGCCAATGCCCTTGGCGTCACAGGTTTTGGTGTCGCCTTTTTGTTTAATGATCGCGGCATCGAGCAAGTTCACTTTGCCAATAAAATCGGCCACGAATTTGTTGCGCGGTTGCTCGTATAATTCTGCGGGCGTTGCAATTTGCGCCACAGCGCCTTTGTCCATCACCGCAATGCGGCTGGCCATAGACAAAGCTTCGTCTTGGTCGTGGGTTACGATAATAAAAGTAATGCCAACGGTTTCTTGCAGGCGCGTTAATTCCATGCGCATGTCATCACGCAATTTTGCATCAAGGGCTGAAAGCGGCTCATCCAGCAGCAACACTTTTGGCCGCTTCACAAGTGCGCGCGCTAGGGCCACACGCTGGCGTTGGCCACCAGACATTTGATCGGGCTTGCGCAAGGCCAAATGTGACAGCTTCACCATTTCCAAGGCTTCAGCTGTGCGGGTTTTAATTTCGCTTGGCGCAACGCCTGTTACTTTCAAACCATAACCAACGTTTTGTTCAACCGTCATATGTGGAAACACTGCATAAGATTGAAACACCATGTTGGTGGGGCGCTTGTTGGGCGGCGTATAAGCCATATCTTCGCCACCAATAAAAATTTGGCCTTCAGTTGGCGTTTCCAAACCGCTGATCATGCGCAGCAATGTGGTTTTGCCACAGCCGGATGGGCCGAGCAGTGCGAAGAATTCGTTCGGCATAATATCGATGGAGATATTATCAACAGCAGTCACACCGCCTGCGAAGCGTTTGGCAACATTGCGAATGGAGATGATGGGTTCAGTCATAATGTTCCTCAATGCCCACTTTTGTTTGGGGCTTGCAGTTTCATGGCCAGCAAAGTTGCGGCCAACGTAATCACAATCAATATGGTTGAAGCCGCGTTGATTTGCATATCAACACCGCGTTTGACCATGCCATAAATTTTAACCGGAAAGGTGACAGAGCCGGGGCCAGACGAGAATAGCGTGATCACAAAATCATCCAGCGACAATGTGAACGCCAATAACCCACCCGCAACAAGGCTTGGCACCATGAATGGCACCAAAACATTCATAAAGGTTTGGGTTTCGGTGGCGCCCAAATCTTTTGAAGCTTCTTCCAATTGGCGGTTAAAGCCTTGCAATCGCGCCCTCACAACCACAGCCACGAAGGGGAAACAAAAAGCGATGTGGGCGAAAATAATATTGATCAAATTCAGCGGCCAAATCCAATCACGAACACCCGCCATCATGCCTGTGTATGAAAAAAACATCGCCAGCGAAATGCCCATGCAAATTTCAGGCACGACGATCGGTAATGTCATAAAGCCTTCATAGGCATTCTTGAATGGAAATTTAAACCTCCATAACGCAAGCGCAGTCATCGCCCCGAAAATGGTGGAGAAAATTGTAGAAAGAACGGCAATGGTGATGGAATTGCTCAACGCATAAAAAATGGCTTCGTTGTGCCACGCCTTCACATAATTCATGAAGGTGAAGCCATGCCACACCCCGCTTTTATCAACGTTGAAGGAAAACGCGATCAATGATGCGATGGGCGCATATAAAAAGATCAACACAGCCGCAAACAAAATGATAATCCACGGCCTGCGCGCATAATCCAGCGGGCCTTGGCCGGGTTTTAATTGCTTGCTCATGCGTCAACCCCTTTTGAGCGACGCGCCACAACTGCGCGGATCACCAATGCGATAAATGTGGCATACATCAAGATGAATGAAAGGGCTGCGCCAAAGGGCCAGTTGTTGGCTTCCAGAAATTGGTTCTGAATGGCGTTGCCAATCGTCCAATTGTTCGGCCCACCCAGAATATCTGATGTGAGGAAGGTTCCGAGACAGGGAATGTAAACAAGGATTATTCCCGTGATTACGCCGGGCAAGGTGAGCGGCCACGTAACACTCCAAAACGTTCGGGCTTGCGATGCGCCCAAATCAAGGCTGGCTTCAAGGAATGAACGATCGAGCTTTTCAATGGTGGAATAGAGCGGCAAAATCATGAAGGGCAGATAGACATAGACCAACCCCATGATCACCGCCGTAGTGTTATTGAGCATTTCGAAGGGGCCTAACCCCACCAGTCCGAGTGCTTGATTGACCACGCCCGTTGATCGGAAAATTGAATACATGGCATACGTGCGGATCAACAAATTGATCCAAAACGGCAAGATCAACAGAAGCAACATGATTGGCCGCCACCGCGATGGCGCAAAACACACGGCCAGTGCTAATGGGTAAGCGAGAACAAGGCACACGAAAGTGGCAATGGCGCTTGTCCAAATTGCCCGCCACAGCAGCACCAAATAACTTGTGCCGGCCGAAGCTATATAATTTTCAAAAGTGCTGAAATAGGCATAGGCGGTGGTTGATGTTTCGCCGTTGATGACGGCTTTTGACGAGAAACTGAGGACGAATAAAAACGCCATTGGAATGATGAAAAAAATCAACATCCAAAGGCTTCCGGGCGATGCGAGCGTTAGAAATACGCGCTTGAAATCTTTCCAATCATCCAATTTTAGTCTCCCCCGCGCCTCTTTTCGGGCTTGGTATTTTTAGTCTAGCCGATGGTTTGGCGTTGTCAAAGGTTAGAAAAAAACAACCCCATCAAAGTGATACCTTTGATGGGGTTCCTTAATTTCTTAAGCGGCTTGAACAGCTGTCCAGATTTCTTCACGGGCTGCTGTTGCATCTTCGCCCAGATATTTGCTGGGTTCAGCTTTTTTCAATTGATCAGCCGATGGGAAGATGACCGGATTGTTTTTATACTCATCGCTCATTTTGGCTTTTGCTGCTGCATTTGGTGTTGGATAATGGATAGCGTCCAACAATTTTGCATTCACATCAGCATCGCAAATATAGTTGATATAGGCATGGGCATTTTCAGGGTGTGGCGCGCCCTTGGCAATAGCCATGGTGTCTTGCCAACGGTTGCCGCCCTCCTTTGGCAAAAGGTAGGCCAAGTCGTTGGTGGTGTCGCTGCGCATCTGGCCCAGAACGTCGCCAGAGAATTCAGAACACACGTCCACGTCTCCGGATGCAAGCAAGCTGTCGCCATTGTCTTTGGCAAAAAGCTTGATGTGCTTTTTGGCCGAGATCAAAAGGTCTTTGGCTTTGCCAAGTTCGGTGGCGTTGGTTGAGTTCCAGCTATAGCCCAAATATTGAAGGGCGCTGCCCAAGGCATATTCTTGATCGGCTTGGATGGAAATGCGGCCATCATAGTCGGTTGAATCCAGCAGCGCTTTCCATGAATCCGGTGCGCCATTTTTGGCCTTGGACTTGCGATAGCCAATGCCGAATGTGCCCCATACATAGGCCAGCGAATATTTGCGGCCCGGATCAAACTCTTCATCCATAAATGCTGGATCATAGTTCTTCACGTTTGGAATTTTGCTGTGATCAAGCGGCATCAACATATCTGCCTTGACCATGCGTTGGATCCAATTGGCTGATGGGATCACAACATCATAGCCGGGGTTGCCGGCCTTCAATTTGGCAAACAGCTCATCATTGCTGCCATAAAGATCAAGCTTCACTTCAACGCCGGTGGCTTTGTTGAAATCGGCCAAAGTGTTTTCACCCAAATATGAATCCCAGCTATAAAGATTCATTTTCTTTTCTTCAGCGGCCATCGACTTATAGGGCAAAAGGGTTACGCCCAATGCAAAGCCTGAACCTGCCTTTAAAAGACCGCGACGGTTGATTGTTGTTTTGATCATTTCTTGTTTCCTAACAAATGGATGGGTTGCCGTGATAACAGTGGTCATTCTGACTCTTATAGCTGTCGGTTAAAATTAAATTTTAATTCATCTCATGCTTTACGTCGGCATAAGTTTTGTCAAGCGCGATGCGTGCCAGACGGAACAGTTCGTCAATTTCCTTTTTAGTGATGCAGAATGGTGGTGCCAAAACCATAGTATCCCAACAGGCGCGCATAACCAGATTATTAGCAAAACAATGATCGCGACAAATGGTGCCAACGCGGCCCGAATCGTGAAAACGCTCGCGCGTTGCCTTATTTTTAGCCAGTTCAATGGCACCAATCAGGCCCACCGAACGCACTTCGCCCACAATGGGGTGATCGCTTAGGCTTTTCAATCCGGCGGCAAAATAAGGGGCCAATTCAGCCACCCGTTCGACCAATTTTTCATCTTCAATAATCTGGATATTGCGCAAGGCCACGGCGGATGCAACCGGGTGGCCATCATACGTCATGCCGTGGTTGAAATCGCCGCCCTTGTCGAAAAATGGTTCAATCAATTCTTTTGAGAATGCTACGGCGCCGATGGGAATGTAACCAGACGACAAGCCCTTGGCCATGTTGATGATGTCTGGTTCATAGCCATAAGTTTCAAAGCCAAACCAATTGCCAGTGCGGCCAAAGCCACAAATCACTTCATCAGAAATAATCAACACGCCATATTTTTTGCAAATGCGTTGAATTTCTGGCCAATAGGTTGAGGGTGGAATTAACACACCAGCGGCACCTTGAATGGGCTCACCAATAAAAGCGGCCACGTTGTCTGGCCCCAGTTCGAGAATCTTTTTCTCAAGTTCAGCGGCGGCATCCATGCCAAAATCTTCGGGTGTTTTGTCGCCGCCAAAATCATACCAATAGGGTTGTTGAATGTGGTGGAAGCCTTCCAGCGGGGTTCCGCCTTGTTCGTGCATGCCCACCATGCCGCCCAGATTGGCCGCAACCCAGGTAGAGCCATGATAGCCCCTGCGGCGGCCAATGATGTGTTGGCGGTAAGGCTTGCCCATCACCTTCCAATAATGGCGCACAAAGCGCACGATGGTGTCATTGCCTTCAGAGCCGGAATTTGTGAAGAAAATGGTTTGGAACTTTTCGGGCAACAGCGATGAAATCTTGGTGGCCAATTCGGTTGCAGGAACCGTAGTGGTTTTGAAAAAGGTATTATAATAGGGCAAATCCAACATTTGCTGATAGGCTGCCTCGGCCAGTTCTTTGCGGCCATAGCCAACATTCACGCACCACAGGCCAGACATGCCGTCTAAAATTTTATTGCCTTTGGCATCCCAAATATAAACCCCATCAGCATGGGTGATGACCCGTGGGCCGCCCGCAGCGTGAAAGGCTTTGTGGTCTGTGAAAGGGTGAAAGTGATGCGCAATATCAGCCTTCACGATGGCTTCGAGGTTAATGTTTTTCTTGTGAACGGTCATGGTTCAATTTCCAAATGCAAAGGGTTCACCGCTGTCGCGGGTGTTCAAGTACAAACAGGAATGTGAGAGCCTAAGGCTTAAAACCAATGCGGGCGCAATTGACGAGAACGTCGTCGCGCAATGTTCGTGTGGAATGGTGCAGAGATTGGCACATCACCCATCTATGCCATAATCATCCTGCTTTAGCAAATCAGCGTCTGAACCATGCTTTTGCAGCAGGCCCACTACCATTGCGACAAGGCCCAAGGCCAAGGCAATGGGCATAAGTTCAGTTTCAATGAGGCTTACGTTCAACAACGCAAATGGCAGAGCCAAGCTGAGAACAATTGCGGGAATTAAAAACACCTCGATTGCTGAAAGCGCAGTGCTGGAAACCGCCATCGGCGTTTTGATCAACATTGCCGATAAATTTGCCAAAACTGCAATGGCAATCAACAGCCAGTGTATGTTCCACTCAGCTTGCCAGACGCGTTCTGCCCCCAACAAAACGCACAGCGCTGCTGCAAAGGCCATGCCTGAGCCGTTAAGATTTGCCGTGGGCCCAAAGCGCACCATGAGCATTGCAGCACTGGTGGCCACAGCAAAACCAAAAACCAACAGCACAAGCTGCAAGCGGCTATCTCGTGTTTGCTTTTGGGTCAGCACCGGGTGGATTGGATCAAACCCCGCGGCCTGCAAACGCAAGGCCAAGTTGGCATTGGAAACGCCTGCCACTGGCAAAACCTCAAGCCTGAATTGACCATCATCTGATAGAAAAAGCCGGCGCAATTCTTGTGGCAAGGTTTCAAGGGTTGGAGCACTTACGGCGGCTAAAACATCAGCACGATCGGCCAAACGGTTGAAGCCGCCGAACAAGCGGTTTTCCAATTGGCGCATCTGTTCATCGCCGCTGGTGGCGCCCAGCAAAGCCAGGCTGCGGCGAAAATCATCCGCCGCTTTTTTAAGCGCTGGTTTGGTTTCTGGTGTGGCTGAAATATCTTTCAAGCTTTGGCTTAAAGTATCAATCTGATCACGCAAATCTTGCGGCGGTTGGCTGGCCACAGGATCGATGCGAGGAAATTGATCTTTCAATTGTGTCAATGCAATTTGCTTGGCCGGGCCATCTTCGGGCAAAAACATGGCAAGCCAACGCACGCTTTGGGCCTGCTTCACATTCTTCAGATTTTGAATCATCTCTTCGGCTTTAGCCTTTGAATTTACGAGAATATTCACTGGCCCATCAAGCAATTGTGTTTTTTGCCCCGGGGCAATGGTGAACACCACAAGCAAGCTTGCGGCAACACCCAAGCCCACCAAAGTTTTCGCTACAAATTGCCAAGGGCCTGCTTCAAACAATGCTCTATGGGCGGGCACCAACCATTCACCGGCACGCCATTTTGATGCATCTGGAAACACCCTAAAAAGTGCGGGGCAAAGTGACACTACGCAGATATATCCTATTACAATTGATGCAAACGTTGCACCCACTAGCCAATTTAAAACAGGGTCTTGCACAAAGAGCACACCCAGCACTGCAGTGGCTGATGCAGCCATCATCCACAGTAAATCCTTGCCATTATTTTGAACAGCCAACATCACATTGGTTTCGCGCGCGCGCTGCCCATTGGCCGCTGAGGTTACACCACTGATATAGCGCAGCGAAAAATGTGCCGTGGTCAACATCACTGCGCCATGCAGTGGCCAATAATTGGGCCAATTTGCGCCGCTGATTGCCAACAGAACAGCACCAGCGAAAAGCGACACACCTAAAACAGGAATGGCCCCAACCAAAACCAAACGCAGGCGGCCAAGGCTTAGGGCCAAGACCAACCCAGCAAACACCAAACCAATAATGCCAGCGGCAACGGTGCGCGGGCCATCAAATTTTTCTTTTTCTGGCGAAGGTGCCAAATCTAACGTTTGGGGTTGTTGAAAACTAACTGTGGTGCTCGACGAGCTTTTGATCACATCAAGAAGCTTCAAACTGATAGAGCGCGCTTGCGCGGCCGCACCGGGTTTGGGAATTGCCAATATGATCGCTTGCGTGGCCGTGCTGTCGTTATCAAGATCAGCCACCACACTCCAATCAACCGGCTTATCAATGCCCGTCATCAACGCCTGCAATGAGGCAGCAGATTGGGTGAATAGGTCTTCCAACCCTTGGGGTTCACGGCCTTGGGCAATGCTGGCAGAAACTTCATTGACCAAGGTTGCCATGCTGTTGGCGTTTGGCGCTGCTGCAATTGCTGTAAACAGCGGCTTCAGTGATAAGGCATAAGCGGTGCGTGATTTTACCTCATCAAGTGGGTGATAGAGCAAGCCGTGAGCTTCATAATAATCACCAAAACCCGGCGCAAAAACCAGATCATAGGCGTCTGTCTGCTGTTGCAGGGTTGTTACTAAATCGGCGCGCTGTTCTTCCAACGTTGCTGCATCAGCATTGGCCAAGACGATGGTTTGCAAGTTTTCCAAGCCTGGAAATTTTTCAGCCAGGTTTTGGGCATTTTGAATTTTGACCGGAATGTCGCGCTTGGCATCGCTTGGCATCTGATAAACGCGCCAAGATGCATAGCAGCTGGCCAAGGCCACAATAAGCCAGAACGCAATCACCAAGGGGGCCTTTTGCCAACAGCCACGCGCCATCCGCGCGAACACATTTGGCTTTATGCGCCGCGGTGGCGGGGGAACAGTTCTTTGTGCTCTTAGATTATCAAACAGCGATTTTGGCATTTCAGGCCTTGGAATTAAACGGCATCGCGCCGCTTGTAACGCCTAAACGACAACACACTGACGGGAATGAAGATGAGGTAAATTGCTGACAAAATCGACAATATTTCCCAAGGAAACGAAATTAGGAAAACAACAAAAAGCGCCATCAAAGCCAAAAGCGGCAAAGCATATTCGCGCGGCACCTTGGTTAAGGTTTTGCCCGAAAATGTGGGAACGCGGCTAACCATCAACACGGCAATAAAAGTTTCATAAATGGATATGGTTTTGGCAAAAGGGTGGCCTTCGTTGATGAACCCCAAAAAGCCCAAATAAAGCGGGGCCAAGGCCAAACCGGCACCTGCTGGTGCGGGAATGCCGGTGAAAAACCCTGTCATCCATTTGGGTTTATTAAGGTCATCCAACATCACATTAAATCTGGCCAAGCGCAGGGCGCAGCCAATGGCCAACATCAAACACACAACCCAGCCAAAAGTTTTCAATCCATTGAGCGACCACAAATAAAGAATAATTGCTGGTGCCACGCCAAAATTCACAAAGTCGGCCAATGAATCAAGCTCTGCGCCAAAGCGCGATGTGCCTTTAAGATAGCGCGCCAAACGGCCATCCAGAGCATCTAACACCACCGCAAAAATAATTCCGGCCACCGCCCATTCATATCTGTCTTCAATGGCAAAACGAATGGCTGTAACGCCACTGCACAAGGCCAGCAACGTTAACAAATTCGGCAACAAATAGCGCAGCGGAATTGGTTTGAATTTGCGTGGGTCTGTTGGATTTTCTGCCATGACGATCAGGCCTTACGCGAAGGCTTTGGTTTGCCGTTGACACTTAAATCTGCCAGAACTGTTTCGCCTGCCAAGGCACGCTGGCCCACGCAAACCATGGGGGCAATGCCTTCGGGAATATAAACATCAACGCGGCTGCCAAAGCGGATCAAACCAAACCGTTGGCCTGCTTCCAATTTATCGCCATCTTCAACAAATTTAACAATGCGCCGCGCAATCAACCCGGCAATTTGAACAACACCGATTTTAGTGCCCTTGTCGGTTTCTAAGGTGAAGGCTTGGCGTTCGTTGTCTTCGCTTGCCTTGTCCAGTTCAGCATTAAAAAACAATCCGGGCACATAGGTGATCTTTTGTATTTTTGCGTTGATCGGAGAGCGATTGATGTGAACATCAAAAACATTCATGAACACTGAAATGCGTGTCATTTTATCGCGTGGCAAATCCAACTCAGATGGCGGGATAACACTTTCAATGGCGCTGATGTGGCCATCGGCGGGCGACACAATTAGATTTTCTCCCAGCGGCGTAACGCGTTCAGGATTCCTAAAAAAATAGGCGCACCATGCCGTCAACACAACGCCAATGGGCACAAGTGGCCATAAACCAAGCCACCAGATTAACGCCGTAACACCGGCAAAAATCGCAACAAAACGCCAGCCCTCTTTATGCACTGGCGCGATAGATGTTTTGATGCTGTCAATAATGGTCATAGCGACTCCGTTGAACACGCCATTCCTATAGTGTGTTCAGCCCAAAAGCAAAAGGCCTGCCATCTCCCCCGAGAGTGCAGGCCGAAATTGATCTTTGCCCCGGCTCTTGGTGGCCGATTGGCATTTGGTGCCGTGGTTAGTGCACCATGCTTGATACAAGGCGCAAGCTAGGTTTTTCAAACACGGGTATCAGGCTAAACTCATCGTCATTGGCGGCCATTCCAAAGGCTGGCATTGCCGCTGGCATGGCGCAGGTTTGAACCGCAGTGCCGGTGGCAACCGCCGTGAACACACCATCGCTCAATTCCACCACATCAATGCGCATTGAAATAATTGCATCAGCGCCCAAGGCCTTGGCTTGGGCCTTGGCTTTGGCTTCAGCCTTTTCTTTGGCTTCGTGCAAACCATCTGACATTTCGTCCATGGTGGTATATTGCAGGCCACGCAGGCCGCCATGGTTATATTTCATCACGCGGCGCGACCATAACACTGTTCCGCGCACCACACCGAGCGTGTCTTCCACAAGTCGCCCGGCGATTGTCTCCGTTGTTGTAATCTTCATTTGACTTAGTCCCCAATAATTATGACAGTGCTTTCTATGTTGAAAGCTTGACCATCGGTTTTGTGCCGCGCTTGGTGCGGTCGTTGGGAACACAATGCGCTGCAACCGTAAATAAAGATGAATTGCAGAAGCATTTTCATCAAATTTGAGGCGAATTATCGGCTCATTTGAACTGTGCGGTTAACAGAGGTTTTTGAACTGTCATTACCAAAAGGTTGATTCAGCGCTGATTAACGATAGGCCGCAAGCGATGGTTATTATTTCCATTCGCCACAAGGCAAACAGAAAATTAAACTTCCACAATCTCCGCCAGCTTCTTTCGTGCTTCGTCGGCTTCCTGTTGGCGGTTCCACATTGTGGCATAAAGCCCACGCTTTTTGAGAAGTGCACGGTGGGTGCCACGCTCGGCAATTTGGCCTTTGTCGAGCACAACAATTTCATCAGCATCAATCACAGTTGAAAGCCGGTGTGCAATCACCAATGTTGTGCGGTTTTTGGAAATGCTGCGCAAAGCGCCTTGAATATCTTGCTCGGTTAAGCTGTCTAAGGCAGAGGTTGCCTCATCCAAAACCAAGATGGGAGGCGATTTTAAAATTGTGCGAGCAATCGAAACACGCTGCTTTTCGCCGCCTGATAATTTCAGGCCGCGTTCGCCCACCATGCTGTCATACAGTTTTGGAAGACTTAGAACAAAGGTGTGGATTTGCGCAAGCTTGGCCGCTTCTTCCACTTCCTCGTCGCTGGCAGCGGGCCTGCCATAGCGAATGTTATAGCGCACTGTATCATTGAACAGCACTGTATCTTGCGGAACCATGCCGATAGCGCGGCGCAGGCTTTCCTGCTGTACATCAGCAATGCATTGGCCATCAATCAAAATGCGGCCTGCGGTTACATCATAAAAACGAAACAGCAAACGCGAGATGGTGGATTTTCCCGCACCCGATGGGCCAACAATGGCCATGGTTTTTCCCGCTGGCACATGGAGCGAAATGTTTTTCAAAATCGGCCTGGCTTTATCATAAGCAAAGGACACGTTTTCAAAAACAATGTCGCCCTTGCCCGCAATGAAAGCAGGCGCGCCTGGCTTGTCGGCAATTTCAGTGTTCTGCCGCAAAATGCCAAACATGCCCTGCACGTCAATCAAACCCTGTTTGATTTCACGATAAGAGGAGCCGATGAAATTGAGCGGCATATAAAGCTGGATCATCAAACTGTTGATCAATACCAAATCACCCACAGTGGCCGTGCCGTTGTAATTGGCGAGGATTGACATGGCCATAACGATAGTAAGGCCGATTGAATAGATCACCGCTTGGCCAGCGTTCAACCCCGCCAGCGACACCCAGGTTTTAATGGCCGCCACTTCATATTTGGCCATGGCGCCATCATATCGATCAGCCTCATGTTTTTCGTTGCCGAAATATTTCACGGTTTCAAAATTCAGCAAACTATCAATGGCTTTGGTGCCCGCGTCATTATCAGCTTCGTTCATTGCTTTACGAATGCCGATGCGGCGTTCCGTGGCCCAATAGGTGAACCAAATATAGGCCACAATGGTTGCCGCAATCACGGCCACGTATGAAAAGTTGAACGAATATTCAATCACCACACATACAAACACAATTTCTAAAACTGTGGGCACAGTATTGAACAGTGCAAAGCGCAGCACCGAATCCACGCCATTGATGCCACGTGAAATGATGCGCGACAAAGCGCCGGTTTTGCGTTCCAAATGAAACTTCAACGATAATCTGTGCAAATGTTCAAAGGTTGAATATGAAAGTTTGCGCACAGTGCGTTGGCCAACTTTGGCAAACACCGCATCGCGCATTTGGGCAAACACCACCATGAACACCCGGCCCGCACCATAGGCCAGCACCATCATAAATGGCACAGAAAGCAAGCCCGCTTCCTTGCCATGCGTGGCCACAATGCCGTCAGTTGCCGCTTTAAAAGCAAAGGGTGCCCACACTGTAACAATCTTTGATAACACCAAAAGAGCCAGCGCAATGACCACGCGGATTTTTAAATCCGTGCGGCCTTGTGGCCAAAGATAGGGCAAAAGCCCTTTCATGGTTTCCCATTGGCTGGTTTCAGCCATTTCACCCGTTGCTCGATTTTTCATTATTGGGCTTTCACAGGTGCGGTTATAATTTGCCCCGGATAGATTAGGCTTGGATTGCGAATTTGATCTTTGTTGGCCTCAAATATCACCGTGTAAGATTTGCCCGCGCCATAAATTTCGCGTGAAAGTTTCCACAAATTGTTGCCCGGTTGAATGGTGATGCGCTTGGGTTGTGGTGTGGTGTCAACAATTTGTGGCGTTTGCGAAACGGGCGATGGGGCAACCGCAGGAACCGCCGCAGCAACCTTTGCGGGTTCTTCACGAACAAAGGGAAGCTCCACACGCGATTGAACGGTGCCATCGCCCGCAACCTCATCGGCACGCAGATTATGGGTGCCTGAAGGAACCGTGGCTTGGCCTTTGAACACCCATTTGCCTTGGTCATCTGTTTTGGCCTCGCCCGCCAAAGCATTATCCACATAAAGGCGCACCACATCGCTGGGTTTGGCGCGGCCTGAAAAAATTATATTTCCGGCAGCATCATAATCAACCGCATCAAGGGCCACTGAACCTGTGGCTGGTTTGGGCGCTTCCAGCACTTTGGTGGGTTGGCCCGGCGTTAAAACAGCCACGGTGTTTTGGTCTATGGTTTGTGGCTTGACGGTTATTGCAACAGATTGTTCAGAAGCTTTTACAACACCATTGGTTTTGGTTTCCAACGTCAAAACCCCGGCCCCGGCGGGCATGGGCTTAAGCGGAACAATTACAAATTCACCCGCGGCATTGGTGGTGGCTGTGGCCACGGGCTGGCCGTTTAAAAGCGCAGTAACCTCAGTATTAGCCCCTGCCCGGCCAGCAATAACGGCATCGCCCGTTGGCGAAACCCGCACCGTGTCAAAACTGGGTGCTGGTGGTTCAACGGGCTTGGCGGGTTCGATTGCTTTGGGGGCCACCATGGCAACCTGTGGTTCGGCGGCCTTTAATTCAGCGGGCTTGGGCTCAGCGACTTTGGCCTTGGGCAACTCAACAAATTGTGGCGCATCAGCCATAACGGCCGCAGGCCTTGGGTTCATGCCTAAAAATATCGCAGCTCCGGTGGCGGCAATGGCCAAACCCGAAGAAATAATCAAAGGTAACTTGTTCATTCTCAATCTCTTTGCGATTATTCTCGCAAACGCCTTTCAATTTATATCTTCAAGCTGTCATATCACCCATATAGGTGCGAATCGGGCAACGGTTAAGCCCCTCGGTGTAAAAAAGCAAAGTTCAACATGTCTCAACATACTTCAGTTCCTGTCCATCGCCTTTGTGTTTATTGTGGTTCCAGCCCCGGCAAAAACCCCGCTTTTATGAAAGCTGCTGATGCCTTAGGAACCAACCTTGCCAGGGCCAATATTGGTTTGGTTTATGGTGGCGGGTCAATCGGGCTGATGGGCCAAGTGGCGCGCGCGGTTCTGGCCGCTGGCGGGCATGTTACGGGCATTATTCCAGAATTCCTGATGAACAAAGAGCGCATGCAAGAAGGCGTGAACGAACTTGTGGTCACGCGCACCATGCATGAGCGCAAAACCATCATGTTTGAACGCGCCACTGGTTTTGTGGCCCTGCCCGGCGGCATTGGCACTTTGGAAGAATTGGCCGAAATTGCCACTTGGGCGCAATTGAAACAACATGCCAAACCTGTCATCATTTGCGATGTGGCCGAATATTGGAGCCCGTTGCTGGCACTGATTGACCAGATGCGCGCCGAAGCTTTCATCCGCGCTGAAACCCAAGTGTTCATGCATCACGCCAAAACCGTTGACGATGTTATTCCGCTTTATTTGGAACACAGCGGCAAGGTTTTGGAAGATGTGCCGCTGCTGATGGCCAGACAACAGCTTTAGATATTTGCTTCTCTGGCGGCCGTTACTGTTGAAATGGAATAAATCACCAAGGCTGCCCAGATCATGGCAAAAGATAACAGTTTCCAAAAATCCAATTTTTCGCCGAATACAAATACGGCGGTGAGAAACACCAGAGACGGTGAAAGATATTGCAACAAGCCCGCGGTTGAATAGCGGATCAGCTTCAAAGATACTGAATAGAACACCAGTGCACCCGTGGTGAAAACTCCACAGCCCATTAACATCAACGTGTTAAATGCGCCATCGCCAAAATGGGTTTGGCCATTTCGAAACAGCCAGAATTCAACCGCCAACAAAGGCAAAGCGATAATCAGAACTTCTGCAAAGAAGCCTTCAATGGCGCCAATTGCAATGGTTTTGCGCAACAGACCATACATGCAAAAACTGGCGGCCAGCGAAAGCCCGATAAACGGAAACACCCCAGTTGCGATGGTTTGCGTTAAAACCGCCACAACAGCCAAAGCAATTGCCGCCATTTGCAATTTGTTGAACCGTTCACCCAGAAAAATATATCCCGCAACCACATTCATCAGCGGGTTGATGAAATAGCCTTGGCTGGCATCCAAGGTTCGCCCTTGTTGAATGCACCAGATATAAAGCGTCCAATTGAAAACAATGGTGGCGCTGGTTAAAGTTAAAATCAACAGATAGCGCGGGTTCTTCAGTGCGCTGAAGGTTTTTCCAAAAAGCCCCATCCACCACACGATACCTGCGGCAATGACAACAGACCAAACGCCGCGATTAACTGCAATTTCTAACGGATTGATATGGCGCATGAACCCAAAGTAAACCGCCATCATGCCCCAAAACAAATGGGCGATGACGGCATAAACTACGCCGCGCTGTTCGTCTGTCCAAGATTTCAAGCGCTCACACCTTCACGCAGCAATTTATAAATAATAGCATCAAGCAATGCTTGAAACGACGCTTCAACAATGTTGGGCGAAACACCAACGGTGAACCAACGCTGGCCTTTGTCATCGCGGCTTTCAATCAAAACCCGCGTTGTGGCCCCCGTGCCACCATTCAAAATGCGCACTTTAAAATCCACCAATTCCATATTTTCGATATAGCGTTGATATTTGCCAAGGTCTTTGCGAAGCGCAATATCAAGTGCTGAAACCGGGCCGTTGCCTTCGCCAGCGCTGATCAAAGTTTCATTGCCCACTTTCACTTTCACTGACGCTTCGGAATACATCACCCCTTCGCGCTGGCCCACATTCACTTGAAAGGATTGCACATCAAAATAATGCGGCACAGTGCCAAGGGTGCGCCGCGCCAGAAGCTCAAACGAAGCATCGGCGCCATCATAGGCATAGCCTTGGTTTTCACGGTCTTTCACTTCGCGCAGCAGATGATCCAGCCGTGGATCAGTCTTTTCGATTTTCAAACCAATACGCTCAATTTCCGCCAGCAAATTAGATTTTCCGGCTTGATCTGAAACCAGAATGCGCCGGTTGTTGCCCACACTTTCAGGCTTCACATGTTCATAAGTTTCAGGCTCTTTGGCCAAGGCCGAAGCGTGAATGCCTGCCTTGGTGGCAAAAGCACTTTTGCCAACATAAGGCGCTTGCATATTGGGCGCGCGGTTGAGAAGTTCATCAAAGCTGCGCGAAACATGGGTTAATTCTTCAAGCTTGGCATTGATTTTATATTTGTCTGTATACTGCGCCTTCAAACCCAACGTTCCGATGATTGAAATGAGATTGGCGTTGCCGCAGCGCTCGCCAATGCCATTTAACGTGCCTTGAATTTGGCACACACCTGCCTCAACTGCGGCCAAAGAATTGGCCACGGCCTGCTCAGTATCATTATGCGCGTGGATGCCGAGATGAGAACCGGGGATCAACTTCGTCAGTTCACGGACGATATTCGAAATTTCTCCCGGTAAAGTTCCGCCATTGGTGTCACATAAAACCACCCAGCGCGCGCCGGCATCGTAAGCGGCTTTGGCGCAGGCTTTGGCATAGTCTGGGTTGGCTTTGAAGCCATCAAAGAAGTGTTCACAATCTACCAACACTTCGCGGCCCGCGGCCTTTGCCGCCGCCACACTTTCGGTGATGCTTTCCAAATTTTCTTCATTGGTGCAGCCCAAGGCCACACGCACGTGATAATCCCAAGACTTGGCCACAAAACAAATGGCTTGGGATTTGGCTTGCAAAAGCGTTTGCAGCCCCGGATCATTCGACACTGAACGCCCC
>JAYUHQ010000346.1:0-3273 GCA_043766895.1 Aestuariivirga sp. | reverse complement strand
TGGCTTTCTTGAATGAGCCGCCGCGCAATCGCACCGAGCGCCGTTGTGGAAACCAGTTTTCTAATACAACGGCGGTTTTCTTTTTAGGCTCTGATAAGTTTGTGGCCGTAACCCAGCCGCCCGTTGGGGCAGAGAATATCTTATTCATCGTTCGTGTTTGGGCTTGCGGGCTAACCGCTTGTCGCATCCAAGCAACCATTATGTGCCAAGCTTCCCCGGCCAAGCCGCCGTTGCACTGAATACAGACGAGCGCTGCGTTCCGACCGTAAGGATTTTTGAACCTTTATCGCGGGCGATTTCGGCTTGCAGTGCCATTTCATAGTTGGCCATGTCCTCGGCATAGGGCAAACCTTTGTTGGCCTTCCATTGCCAAATAATGCCAAGGCGCAAGAGGCGTTCGTTCAGTCGAAATGTGTCAGTATCGAGTGTGAACCTTGGCTTGTTGACACCGGACGCGGGCATGACAGACCAATTCGAAATGTAATAGAACTTTGCCGTATCCGCTGCCGCCAGTGCTGGCATGATATGGAATTGGTCGCCGTAAATAGTCCACTGGCCTAACGTAGTTGTAAGCCCGCTTGTGATAATGCCAAGCCATAAATCGGTGTCAGTGATGTGTTCTAGGGGATAGAACGGCCTTGACGTTACCCATAGGGTTGATTTCTGCGTCATGCGGCGATAGTCTGGCGCAAACGTAGCGATTGTGAAATCTTTCGTTGTGCCGTCGCCTGTAATCGTGCCAATCGTTTTTAATGATTGCCAATCATAAGCACGAACAAGCCCCTCATTGACTTCATTCGCAACGTCTTGAAGTTCAACTAATTCACGATCAGTTTGCCCATAGACAGAAAGGGGGACATTTAACCCCATAACGGAACATGCCTGTTTGATAGCGTCTAATACAGCCATGTTCCCTCCGGTTCATTATGCAGCGTTTTTAAGCTTGCCAGTCTTGGCTAACTCTTTTTCAGCTTCGAGTAACAAACGATTGCGCCCCCAACGGCCATCGACTTCAATGCCCGCCGTAATCAACCACTGCTTCAAATCATCATCTTCAAATGTTGCAAAACCTGTTACGGTTTGTTCCGTTGGAGCTTCTGCTTCACGTGAAACAGGCGTTGCACTGCCCATCATTGCGTCGATTTGCGATTGCATCTTAGCAATGGTTTCATCGCGCTTAGCCAGCTCGTCTTGAACGGCGGCCAATGGCGCAAGGTTTGCAGCTTTTTCAAGATAAGCTAGAGCATCGTTTTTCATTTCACGACCGTTAGGGCCAAGCATTTTGAGATTTGCACCGTCAAGAATGGAAAGTCCTTCCACGGTGTGGATATTGAGCGCCTTCAATTCCAAAACCTTGCCTTTTGAAAGAGAAACCAATTCAGTGAGCGGAGTGCCGGAAATAGACTGTGGCCCGCCCATCTTAAATTCGCGGTATTGAGCAGAAAATCGCATGGCATACGTAATAGGCTCGCTAATATCGAAGCCGTTTGCGTCTTGGCCTTGCTTGATTTTCCAAATTTCATTGGCCGGAAATACGCCAGCGTTATACTTGTTCGCACCTAAGAAAATCTGCACCACTTCGATGTCATCAAACACGGGGCGCTTTTCAGCCTTGGTGCGTTGTTCGTTCTGAACCGAATGCAAAGAGAAAACAGGCGTTACGCCTTTTTCATCATCAGGAATGCGGGAAATGTTAAGCATCATATATCCTTGTTTGAGAAGGGGAAGAATGGGGCCAGCACAATTGCCAGCCCCATATTATCGTTAGAGGATTTGACCTTGCAGGAATGGACGGTCAATCATAACCACTGCTTGACCAGCAGCGGGTGTACCCGTTGCAGAGTTGGAAACAGCGTTCAAGATTTGCGTACCAGCCGATTGCGTCGAAGTCGCCTGACCGGAGCCAGCCGTGTAAATCTTCGATGTTGCAGTCATCGTGCCGTTGGTTGCGGCGACCGCGTTGCCTTGGATTTGATACCATCCATACTGGCCAGCAAGGCATGCAGACATTGCCACAGCTACCGGAACGCCCTGACCAGCCGTTACGGCCATCAAAGCAGTCTGGTATGTTGGAGCGCCAGCACCACCGTTATATGATACCCACGAACCAACCACCGTCGCGGCAACGCCCAACAGATAGATAAATTCGCCTTCACCATAAACAGGATCAGCACCACGAACGATTGTGCCAAGATTAGCGCCGGGGACACGCCCCAGAGCCGTTGCAGGGTAAACCGTAGTTGCGCCCTGCGTAATGCCCGTGCCAGCCGTGATTGCTGTTGCAACCGGAGGATAACCAAGGGATGGAGTTTCAAAAGTATAAGCCATGATTGATTGTCCTCTCTATTAAGCGCCTGGGTTGGAGTCATAGAACTTGAATTGGAACAATGGATTTTTCATTGTCAATTCGCCCATGAATCCAATATATTGAACCGCAGCGTCTTGGTTGATTGGCATCATAGTCTTGCCGATCTTGTTGAAGTTGCGTTCGGGGTGATACCGCATTGTCAGCGTTTCGCTGTTAATGCCGTACGTTGTATCGGTCGGCATGTTCGTGCCGATACCGCCGTCAAGAACGATGGTGGCCGAGCGTCCAGCGCCATAATATTTCAGCGTTTGGAAACCAAGCTTGCCTAAGTCCGTTACGTCATTTACACGCTGAATAACTACCGTCGCGGCATCATAAGCGCTGTAATGTTGCGGGGACATAATCAACAAATCAGGGCCTTGCTTGTTACGTGAACGAGCGGTCATGATTTGGTTGAGGAATGGGCGAACCGTTGTCGAAGTCACCTGAGTACCAATCGCGGTATTGAACGATTGAGCGTCATATGAGAACGTGCGCCATGTGGTGTTGGTTGCGCGGTTAATACCCGCATAAGTGCCTGTGGTTGTCACGGTTGGAATAGCAAGCTTGAGGCCAGACAATTCCTTACCAGCAAAGCGCGTTCCGTCCGACTGAATGGAAATATCCATTTCGTCTTGCAGTTCGTTTTCTGCGGCATCCATGTGAGCGCTCATAACGTCGAGAAGCTGGCTTGAACCGGAGTTCAACAAGATTTCTTCGTTCGAGAGCGAGATACCAATCGCAACCATCTTTGGACGCCATTCAGCGTCGTTGAATAGTTCGGCTGGGCTGTTGGCCATGGTATCGTAGCCGTTATACCAAAGCGCGTTGCCTGATTTATTGTATAGCAAGCGTTCGCGGATAATTGGGCCGGAAAATTCTTTCCAGTTGCCTTTCATCTTCAATTGAGCGAGCAATACGTTGGA
>JAYUHQ010000345.1:0-1117 GCA_043766895.1 Aestuariivirga sp. | reverse complement strand
CAAGAGGGGGGCATGACGGTTGCTGACCTGTGCCGCAAGCATGGCATTGGCAAGGCCACATTTTTCAAATGGAAAGCACGGCTTGGCGGCATGGATGTAAGCGATGCCCGTAAGCTGAAGCAGCTTGAAGATGAGAATGCCAAACTGAAGAAGTTGTTGGCAGACAGCATGCTCGATAATTTGATGTTGAAAGATATCAACTCAAAAAAATGGTAACGCCCGCTGTGAAGCGGGAAGCGGTGGTTCACCTCATTCAAGATTATGAGGTGAGCCAACGGCGGGCGTGTGAAGTGCTTAGAGCGTCAAGGAGCGTTGTGCGTTATGTGCGACAACGCGCTGATGATATGACCTTGCGTTCTAGGCTGCGCGAACTGGCGCATGAACGGAAGAGATTTGGCTATCGCAGACTACATCAGATGTTAAAGCGTGAAGGTGTTGAGATGAACCTCAAGAAGCTGCGACGACTTTATAGCGAAGAACGGTTGCAAGTGCGCAAGCGCAGCGGTCGCAAAAGAGCTTTAGGAACCCGTTCGCCGATGGCCATTCCACAGGGGCCAAACCAAAGATGGAGCCTTGATTTTGTCTCGGACATGTTTTGCCACAGGCGCTTGCGTATCTTGACGGTGGTTGATGACTTCACCCGTGAATGCGTGGCGTTGATAGCTGATACTTCGCTTTCTGGTTTGCGTGTGGCCCGCGAGTTGGACACCGCTATTGCAATTCGTAAACGGCCCGCCATGATTGTGAGTGATAACGGCACCGAGTTCACCAGCATGGCAATCTTGCGTTGGTCGCAGGAGGCTGAGGTTGAATGGCACTACATAGCGCCAGGTAAACCACAGCAAAACGCTTTCATAGAAAGCTTTAATGGCAAGCTGCGCGATGAGCTTTTGAACGAAAGCCTGTTCACATCAATAGACCAAGCCCGAAACCTTCTTGCCGCTTGGAAACACGACTACAATCATAACCGCCCTCACTCAAAACTCGGATGGCTCACCCCATCCGAATATGCCCAATCTGCAGCGCCTGCCAAAGCAATGGCCACGGGCGCTGCGATACTTGATGTCTACGCGCCCATGGCCATTGCACCATCAGCCCAACAGGGCAATAATGAAGA
>JAYUHQ010000344.1:0-1120 GCA_043766895.1 Aestuariivirga sp. | reverse complement strand
ATGGCGATGTCAGCGGTTTTGGTGTGTTCTCTCAGGGCCAATCACGGAACTAACTTTTAGCATCAATAATTGAATTGCTAAAACCAATTGCCTATCCGTAAATGGGATGCGCGCACGTTAAATCGCATCCCATTTCTCCCACCCCTTTGCCAACACTTGAGATTTACCAACGGTGATGAACGTGTGGCTTGATATCCTCATTATAAATCGCTCGAAGCGCTGCCATTGTATCTTCTGTAAGGGCGGCCGTTTCTGAAGCTTTTGCGTTACTGCGTGCTTGCTCAACTGTTTTAGCACCGGGTATGGCAACAGTAATTGCGTCGAACATCAAAATCCAGCGCAAGGCAAACTGTGCCATCGTTGTAGAGTTTCCGACCAGTGGACGGATGCGTTCAACCGCAGCCAAAGCAACTTCATAGGGAACACCTGAAAAAGTTTCGCCAACATCAAATGCTTCACCATTGCGATTGAAATTACGATGATCAGTTTTTTCAAATTTGGTGTCAGATTTCATTTTGCCGGTGAGCAGACCACTCGCCATGGGAACACGAGCAATCACGGCCACATTGCGTAATTTTGCATGATTGAGAAAATCATCTGCCACCCGCTGGCGGAAAATATTGAAGATGATTTGCACACTGACAACACCAGAATGGGTGATAGCTTTGAGCGCCTCATCAATACGTTCCACGCTCACACCATAGTTAAGCAACTTTCCTTCGGCTTTGAGTGCATCAAGGATGTCAAAAACAGCGGAGCTTTGATAAAGTGCAGTTGGTGGACAATGCAGTTGCACCAAGTCCAATGTATCCATCTGAAGATTTGATCTGCTCCGATCGATCCAACTCCGAAGATTGACCTCTGTATAGCCCTCCACTATTTGCTTTGGCAGACGACGACCAACTTTGGTTGCAACAAAGGGCGCTTGCCCGCCGCGCTCTTTAACAACGCGAGCAATCAGCCGTTCGGAATGCCCATCCCCATAAACATCGGCAGTGTCCACGAAGTTCACACCACTGTCGAGACTTGCATGCAATGCTGCAATGGACTGGGTATCATCAACGTCACCCCAGCTTGCACCGATAGCCCAAGCGCCGAAGCCAATCTCACTTACGCTTTT
>JAYUHQ010000343.1:0-22725 GCA_043766895.1 Aestuariivirga sp. | reverse complement strand
TGAAGTGGTGCGCGCGCGCCACAAAGAACGATTCAAAGCCGAGACGGGAAGTTCACTGACCTATCTTCCGTTCATTGCGCGGGCTGTGTGCATTGCCTTGCAGGCCTTTCCGCAGATTAATGCAAAGTTTGAGCAAAACACATTGATACTATCGAAGGATATCAACCTTGGCATCGCGGTTGACCTCAACCACAATGGATTGGTTGTTCCTGTGGTTCACGCGGTGCAAGATTTTACACTTCAGGGCCTTGCCAAAGCAATTACACGTCAGATTGAAAAGGCACGTTCCGGAAAAATGACTCCTGCCGATTTGAGCGGCGGCACATATTCGATCACCAACAATGGTGCATTTGGCACAAGTTTTACATCGCCCATAATCAATGCGCCACAAGTGGCAATTCTTTCAGCCGATGCCATTCGTAAAAAGCCTGCTGTTATCACAACTGATCTTGGCGATGCCATCGTGCCCAGACTGATCGGCACTGTTGGGCAAAGCTTTGATCATCGCGCTTTTGATGGCGCTTACGCTGCGGCGTTTTTATCAAAACTTAAAGACATACTCGAAACCAAAAAATGGGCCGGAGAGCTGGGAGAGCGCATATGAAATATAATAGTCCACATTCGACAGCATCATTTGGTGCCCAAGCTAAAGATTGGGAGCAGGGGATTGACTATCATCGCCTTTCCACCGAACGCTTGCGGCGCGCGCAAGAGGCGATACGGTTTGCTGGCCTTGGTGGTGTGTTGTGTTTCAATTTCGACAATATTCGCTATGTCACTTCAACCCATATCGGCGAATGGGCGCGTGATAAGTTCTTCCGTTATGCACTGTGCCCCGCTGAAGGCAAACCCTTCCTGTGGGACCCAGCCCCGCCAGCAAAACGCATTTCATCGCCATGGATTAAAGACAATGTGGCCGCCCCGATTACAACAATGCAAGGTGCCATTCCGCCTGGTCTTAATGTGCAACATGACTTTGCCAAGCAGATCAAAAAAGCGTTAGTCCATTATGGCATCGACAAACAACCGCTGGGTGTTGATCTGATGGAACTGAGTATGCTTCGCGCACTTGAGGCCGAAGGCATTATGGTGGTGGATGGCCAACAAGCTTTGCTTGATGCCCGAGAAATTAAAACGGGTGACGAAATTGAACTTCTGAAAATGGCAGCAGCCATGGTCGATGCCACTTATGTCGATATCGCGCGGGCCATTCGCCCAGGCACGAAGGAAAACGAGCTTGTGGCCATCGCTAATGATCGCTTGTTTCGCATGGGCTCGGAACGGGTGGAATGCGTGAACTCAGTGTCGGGCCGCCGCGGCCGCCCACATTCGCACACATTCTCTGATCGCATGATCCAACCCGGCGATATGATTTTTCTCGACATTATGCATTCGTTTAATGGCTATCGAACTTGCTATTACCGGACGTTCATTTGCGGCGAGCCTAACAAGCACCAAGTTGATGCGTATGAAACTGCATCAAAGTGGATCAGCGCTTCGATCGACATGATCAAGCCCGGTGTAACACCTGATGAGGTGGCCGCGGTTTGGCCAGACGCACATGAATTTGGCTATCGCGATGAAGAAGAGGCATTCCTGCTGCAATATGGGCATGGTGTTGGTCTGTCGCTTTGGGAGCGCCCGATTTTCTCCAAACGGTTCCGTGGCCAGAATGAGCCTTTGAAGGAGGGCATGGTTTTTGCCTTGGAAACTTGGAAGGGCGCAGAAGATGGTTCGGGTGCTGCCCGCATCGAAGAGGAAGTTGTTGTGACAAAAGATGGTTGCGAAATTATCACCAACTTCCCGTCTGATCGGTTGATTTCTTGTGGACTGCCTGGCTGCGAGGTTTTCTGATGTTGAAGATGCTGCAAAAGTTAAAGACTTTTGCATTAAGCATTTGCGCACTATAGAGCAGCGCGATGAACGTTGAAAACAAACACAATGGAAGAATTCCGGTGACATTGGTCACCGGATTTTTGGGAAGTGGCAAAACCACTCTGATCAACACAGCGTTGCGGGCCTCTGAACTGCAAAAGACAGTTGTTATCGTCAACGAGTTCGGCGAAGTGGGGTTGGATCATCAGCTCTACGCGAACAGCAATGATGCCGTTATTGTTCTGGAGAATGGCTGCCTGTGTTGCACAGTGCGCAGCGATCTTGTCAGTACACTGAACAATCTTTACCATGACCGACAAGCGGGTCGTATCCCTAAATTTGACAATGTGGTCATTGAAACTTCTGGCCTTGCTGAGCCAGGCCCGGTGTTGCAGGCATTTCTATCAGAACCAACCCTTGATGGTTTGTTTCGCGTTGGCCGTGTTTTAACCTTGGTAGATGCGGTGAATTGGGAAAGCACGGCGACACGCCATGATGAAGCTGTGCGCCAAGTGGCATTGGCTGATGACATCATTATCACGAAAACCGATCTTGTGAAAAATGATGCCCCATCGCCAGATGAAGGCCTGCGGGCCATCAACCCTTTGGCGACGATCAATCGTGTGGATTGGTCAACAGCTGCTGTTGCAGCGCTATTGTCTTCTCCGGGATTTGATCCGGCTGACACAGGGGCTGATCCCAGCACATGGTTGAGCATCACCACATATGAGACCTATGGCAAAAAACGCGACGCTGAGGGGGTTATCGATCAACCACTGATTCCCCATTTGGTGAATAAGGGGGTTGAAAGTTTTGTGCTGGTGCGTGCTGAGCCACTTTCTCGTGACGAATTGCAATTTTTGTTGAATGGCATTTCCCAAAATCTTGGCAGCAGTCTTTTGCGCGTAAAGGGGCTTGTGAATGTGCGCGAAGAGACTGGACGCCCCGCCGTTATTCAAGGTGCCCAACATCTGCTGCACACTCTTACTTGGCTCGATAGCTGGCCTAGTGCCGATACGCGCACCCGTGTGGTGTTCATCACCCAAGGCATTGCGCGCGAGCGCTTGAAAGAAATTATCGAGCTTTTGGATCGCATGAGCAAAAACACATTTGAAGCACGCGAACGCGGAAAATTAGCAAGGCTTGCTGCCGCACGCGAAAATGAGAGGGCTTCATGATGATAGCAAAAAAAATTGCATGGATTGGCGCTGGAAAAATGGGTTTGCCCATATGCAAACGCCTGAAAGCTGCAGGACATGATGTTCGCGTGTTGGCACGCAGGCCAGAACAAGCATCAGTTTTGAATGGCCTAGGTTTTATAACGGAGCAGACTATTGCGAACCTTGTGAAAAATGTTGATATTGTTTTTACAGCGGTCACTGATGACAATGCGTTGGCCAATGTTCTGTTGGGTGACGACTTCGCACCATCTCTCATGCAATCTGCGGTGGTGATTGACATGAGCACAGTGTCGCCTGCAATTTCGCAGAAAATCGCTGCTCATTTGCCAGATGCCAATAGCTATTTGCGTGCGCCTGTTTCAGGCTCAACGACAATGGCGGAGGCCGGCACACTCACCACCATGGTGTCAGGGCCAAAACCTGCATTTGAAGCAATGACAGACATTTTTCCTGCATTTACTAAGAAGGCTTTTTACTTAGGTCCAGCTGAAGAGGCCCGTTATCTCAAACTTGCGATCAATAGCATGGTTGCTGCAACCGCCGCCCTTTTAGGAGAGGCACTGGCCTTTGGTGAAAAAGGCGGCCTTACAAATGCAAACATGCTTGAGGTTATCACTCAAAGTGCCGTGGCTTCGCCGCTGATTGGCTATAAAAGTGAGATGATTATCAATGATGACTATCGGCCAGCAGCAACCCTCAACATGCTCATGAAAGATGTCGATTTGCTGATTGGTGCTGCAAAAGGGCAGGGAATGGACATGCCTGTGAACGAAAGCATCATGAAAATCTATGAGGGCGCCTCCGCCAGAGGGCTGGGTGAAAAAGATTTCTTCGTGTTGGTTCAAGAGGCACAGAGAACAGTCAAAAACACTGGTAATTGATGCAAACAGATTTCGACACGGTTGTGGTTGGCGCTGGCGTTGTGGGGCTTGCTGCTGCGCGACAATTGGCATTGTCGGGCCAAAACGTGCTGGTGGTGGAGATGGCGGCGCGTGCGGGCACACAAACATCCTCGCGCAATTCAGAAGTTGTGCATGCCGGACTATATTATCCTACACGCAGCTTAAAGGCCCGCCTCTGTGTTCGGGGCCGCAACATTCTCTATTCGTTTTGTGCTTCGCATGGTGTTGAAGTTAAACGTATTGGCAAACTCATTGTTGCAACGTCAAATGATGAGGAAAGCAAACTTCAATCCATTGCAACGTTAGCCAACTGCAACGGAGTTGATGATCTTGTTTGGATGTCGCAAGCTGACGTTGCTGAACTTGAACCTGAGGTGACCTGCACTCGAGCATTGTTTTCGCCTTCGACTGGTATTGTGGATGCTTCAGGTTTTATGCTGGCTTTGCAAGGTGAGGCAGAAGCCCATGGAGCTTCATTTGCATTTAACGCCACGTTCGAAAAGGCAGCAAAGCAGAACGATGAATTTATCGTCACTGTTTCCCACGCTAGTGGAGAAATATCAGAATTTACGGCTCAAAGTTTGATCAATTGTGCCGGCCACGGCGCACATGACGTTGCCGCAAAGATCATGGGGTTTGCGCATAAAAAACTTCCGCCACGTTATTTTGCAAAAGGCAATTATTGCAGCGTTTCTGGCAAAAGCCCATTCACACATCTAATCTATCCAGTTCCTGTGGCGGGCGCGTTGGGAGTTCACGCCACGCTTGATCTTGATGGCGCAGTGAGGTTGGGTCCGGATATTCAATGGGTGGACGCAGTTGATTATTCGATGACGTCTGAATTGCCCAAAATATTTGCATCTGCCGTGCAAAGCTATTGGCCAGGGGTGATGAACCGTGCGCTTAGGCCAAGCTATTGCGGGATAAGACCGAAAATACATGGACCGCTGGACAGTTTCGCAGACTTTAACATCCAACAAGAAGCAGAACATGGCATTGCCAATCTGATAAATTTGTTCGGCATTGAGTCACCTGGTCTTACAGCTTCAATGGCAATTGCGGAATTTTTAGATCACGATGAAAACCAACGGAACTCAACACCGAAGCTGTAACTTATGCTATCTGCAAATCAGGAAACCCTGCTTGGTGTTTGCCCCAACGGACTGAAAAATATTTCCAATTTGAAATTGATTGAGGAGTTAAATTTTGAATAAGCGCATCGTTTTTACAGGTGGAACCGGAAAAGCGGGTCGGCACGTTGTGCCGGTGTTGCTTGAAAAAGGGTATTCAATTCTTAACGTAGATTTGAAACCGTTAAATTTGCCTGGTGTTAATACGTTGTTGGCCGATCTCACAGATAGCGGGCAAGCGTTCAACGCATTGTCTTGCCATTTTGGTTTTGAGGGATATGAACTGGGCAAGCCTCCAAGTGCACCTGATGCTGTTGTACACTTTGCGGCCATTCCACGAGTGCTTTTAGAGCCGGACAATAAAACCTATTTTGCCAATGTGATGAGCACATACAATGTGATTGAAGCAGCCATGAAGCTTGGCGTGCGAAAAGTAATCATCGCATCAAGCGAAACAACTTACGGCGTTTGTTTTGCTGAGGGTGACAAAGACTATCATTCATTTCCGTTAGAAGAAGATTATGACAGCGATCCCATGGATTCATATGGTTTATCAAAAGTAGTCAACGAGAAAACTGCACGGGCTTTTGCCATGCGCTATAACGCAGATATTTATGCCCTTCGGATTGGCAACGTGATTGAGCCCCATGAATATGATGCTTTTTCTGAATATTTGGCCAATCCGCCAATGCGTAAACGCAACGCTTGGAGCTATATCGATGCGCGCGATTTGGGAGAGATTGTGCATCTTGGCATTCAAAAAGACGGTTTGGGCTATCAGGTGTTCAATGCCGTCAACGACACGATCACGGCAGATATACCAACGGAAGAATTCTTGGCAAAATATGCGCCCCATACGCCGGTGACGCGTGAGATGGAGAAATTTGAGGCGCCGCTGTCCAATCGCAAAATTCGTGAAGTTTTGGGCTTTAAGGAAAAGCACAACTGGCGCAATTATTTGCCGAAATAATTTTAGCACCACACGCCAAGAAGCGCTCTGAATATGGGCGCTTCTATTTGGCCACTTGGTCAAGCCAACCAAGGCCAGAAAGTGTGCCATGGGCGGGTCGATATTCGCAACCAACGTAACCTTGGTAGCGCAAGGCATCAAGATGTTGAAAAATTCGACCATCATCAAGTTCACCAGTGAATGGTTCGTTTCGATTGGGAACGCTGGCAACTTGCACGTGGCCAATGATCGGTAATAATTTTTCGAGGCTCATCATCACGTCACCATGAATGATTTGTCGATGATAGATATCAAATTGAAGTTTGAGATTGGGCAACGCCAATTCAGCAATCAAGCTTGCGGCAAAATTAAAATCGTTGAGAAAATATCCGGGTATATCGCGCGCGTTGATGGGTTCAATCACAATGTCAATGTTGTGCCGCGCTGCAGCTGCGCTAGCAAAATGAAGCGATGCACGATATGCCGCAACCGCCCGGCCATCTGCTTTGTCGGCAAGGCCGCCCATCATGTGCAGGCAAGGTGCGTTCAACGCGGTGGCATATTCCAGCGCACTGCGCACAGATTTTTGAAACTCTTCGGCACGTTCTAGCAGCGCTGCTAAGCCTCGTTCTCCCTTTGCCCAATCGCCAGGTGGCAGATTGAACAGTGCCAATTTCAGCCTGTTATTCTGCAATTCATTTGCGATGTGGTCTGGCTGATATTCATAGGGAAATTGAAACTCTACGGCCTTGAAGCCTGCATCTGCCGCAGCTTTAAAACGATCTAGAAAGGGCAACTCAGTAAACATCATAGTCAGGTTTGCGGCAAATTTCGGCATGGACTTAACTCTTCTTCCTCAACAGCTTCATAACCTCGGAAAATTGCCGAAGGGCTATCACCGTTCGATATAGTCTTAAGAGGTTTTCAATCGATTTCAAAATTGCAACAGTTCAGGTTTGGACCTTCACTCAGATAATTGTCGTTTTAAATTGACTGCGTATGCAAGAATTAGCATGATGGTGCTGGCAACGCGCGTGAAATAAATAACGCTAACTTTAGAGGATCATTTCGTGGCTTCTTATGCAACCAATCCAATTCCAAATGTGCACTTTGTTAAGGCATCTAAACTCAGTCAGGCCGACGATAATACTTCTGTAGCGACACTTGTGGCAGAAATTTTGTCTGATGTTCGCAAGCGCGGCGATGCTGCAATTCGCGACTATGCATTGCGATTTGACAAGTCTGAGTTGTTGCAATTTGAAGTTACACCGCAAGAACGTGAAGTCGCTTTGCGTGAGCTTGACCCACAGACACGCAAAGATACAGAATTTGCTATAGAAAATGTTCGCAATTTTGCCAAGGCACAGCTTGCAACAATTTTGCCATTAGAAGTTGAAACGCTTCCCGGCGTGCATTTGGGGCACCGTGTGATACCGATTGAGCGCGTGGGCTGTTATGTGCCTGGTGGTCGCTATCCGTTGCTTTCTGCGCCGGTGATGACAATCGTTCCGGCTAAAGTTGCAGGTGTTGATGAGGTTGTGGCGTGTTTGCCACCCAATGCCCATCTGGCAATGATTGCGGGCTGTCACCTATCAGGTGCTGATCGTATTTTCAGAATTGGTGGTGCACAAGCGATTGCTGCCATGGCTTTTGGAACCGAAACAGTTCCCGCTGTGACGAAAATTGTGGGCCCCGGCAATGCCTTTGTGAATGAGGCTAAACGGCAAGTTTTTGGGCCTGTTGGTATTGACCAGTTGGCGGGGCCGTCTGAGATTTTCATTTTGGCTGATGCAACGGGCGACGCCGAAATGATTGCCACAGATCTTTTGGCGCAAGCCGAACATGATATTCGCACACGTGTTGGGCTTATCACAACTGATGCCAAGCTTGCCGAAGCAACACTGTTGGAAGTCAATCGCCAACTAGAAACTCTCTCAACAGCCAATGTGGCCGCACAGGCTTGGCGCGATTATGGTGAAATAACTGTGTGTGCCGATGAAGCGACAATGGTTAAATACTCCGATTATGTTGCCGCTGAGCACTTGCAAATTCATACGGCTGATCCACACGCCATGGCCGCCAAAGTTCGAAACTATGGGTCACTTTTCATCGGTGAGTTAGCCAGTGTCGTTTATTCCGATAAATGCTGCGGAACCAATCACACGCTGCCGACGATGGGTGCTGGAAAATATACGGGCGGCCTTTGGGTGGGTGCTTATGTCAAAATTGCAACGCATCAATGGTTGGATGAGCGAGGCGTTAAAACTCTTGCCCCACCGGCCACGCGCCAAAGCGCAAGCGAAGGTTTGGAAGGCCATCGGCGTGCGGCACAACTTCGGTTGGACCGGATGCAAACGATCAAAGCAGTTTGAACTTAGTCAAGCGCGTTCTCGATCTGGGCTTGTTTGATTTGCATCAGCAAAGACATCTCATCGTAAAGTGTCCATTCTTCAACAATTTTATCGTTCTTATAATGAAAATGCGAAATGCCCATAACTTGCAGACGCTTGCCCGTAGGTGGGCCTAACGCTTTGAGAATGCCATAACCCAAGTGATGACCTTCCATCAGCCAGCGCACAGCAACTTTGGTGCCGCCTTCTTCGCATTCAACAGAACAGATGTGCTGAGGTATGAAACCCGCATCTGGAATTGATCCAAGCAATCCGAGATATTGATGAAGTACACCTGCGGCGCCCGTAATTTCACGCAACAGTGGGCCGTGGTATTGAACTGTGGGGTCATAAATATTTTTCATTACGCCAAACATGCGTTTGTTGAAGGCTTCATGCAGCCAGCGCAGGGTTTTGGCTTCAAGTTCCGTATTGGCAATAGAAACATCGGCCTCGGCCTCTGGCGGATATTGCCCAAGCAACCTGCGGTTTTCGCCAATGTCGAGTGTTACCAAACCCTTGTCGTGCCGCGACTTGGCCAGTGTTTCAGAAAAGGTGTTTGGATCAAGTCCAAGTTGGTGGAACAATATCATTGTGTCAGACACAATCCATTCGCGGTAAATGCGATTTTTCAAGATCATGCAGTCTGCAATTGTGCGCGTGGTGAAACTTCGCCCAGTGGCTGGGCCATATTGGCCCGATTGACTGTGGCGGCCCGAACCCGTGACCAAGTGTGACGTGTAGAACCCTTCACTGTCATTGCCATTCCAGATGACGTGGGTTGCCATTCCTCTGCGTTCGGGCAGTGTTACGATACGTTGAATTGTATCTTGCACAATGTCTTCACGGTTATACATGGTTCCCATTGTGCCGTAGATTACACAGTTGTGGGTATAGTGAGAGTAGATGAGCCCGATGTTGCGTTCGTCCCAAATGCGATGTGTGCAACGAACAATGTAGTCGACGATGTCTGTATAAATGTCATCAAAGCCATCAAGCGACTGAACACGGGTTCTGGATTGGGGCGCCAAGTCTATGTAGTCTCGGCGTTCAACTTGCAACACGGGGTCTTTCTGTGTGGCAATTCGGGACAGTTTATCTTTTTGAGGATTGTTTATTTCAGACATGGATCACCCTTTCACGGCACCGGCCGTCAGCCCTGCCACAAGTTGGCGCTGGAAAAACATGATAAGCACAAACAGTGGCGCAGTTGCCGAAACCACTGCAGCCACTGCATACATGACGTGGCCTTCTGATTGGATTTTGAACAGGAAGCTTGAAATTTTAGGAATCATCGTTTGATTTTCTTGGGTAAGTAGCATTGAGGTAACGGCGAAATCATTATACCCCAAGAGAAAGCTGAACAGCCCGGTGGTGACAACCCCTGGCCACATGACGGGCATGACAGCCAAACGAAAGGCTTGGAACCGCGTACAACCATCCACCAAGGCGCTTTCATCGAGTTCTTTAGGAATATTGACGAAGAACGAATACAGCATCCATAACGTGAAAGGTTGGTTGAGCGCCACCAGAACGATGATCGTGGTTGGTAAATATCCCCAGATGTTCAACTGAAAGAACGGCAAAAGATAACCTGATACCAAAGTAATGTCGGGCATTGCGCGAAACACTAACGCTACAATCAAAATCCAAAACTTGTAACGGTGAACACTGCGCGAAAGAGCATAGCCACCCAAAGTTCCAAGCGTGAGCGATATGGTGGTTACGCAGATCGCCACAATCATTGTGTTGATGACTGAACGCCAAAACTGACTTTCAATCCAAGCGCCGTAATAACCCCCACCCGTAAAGGCTGATCCTGTTTGCTCGACGGTTTTCACCCCGAAAACCGCATTCTGCCAGGTTTCACGCGAAAAGAAATCGGCTTCGACTTTGAAAGAACCCCAAACAGTCCAGACATAAGGAAATGCCGCCAAAATTAGCCAGATCAAGACAAAGGCAGTTGACATAATTGCAAGCGACAAGGGGCGGCGATGGGCAACTGAACTCATGGGCGGAATCCAAACTCGCGCGCTGTGCGCATCAAAATGGGAGTAAGCAATATGACAATGCCTGTTATCATCAGCACAGACGTTGCTGCGGCAGAGCTGAACATTTGGGCGCTTTGATTGTTGAGTGCGATGTAAATGCTATAGCTGAGCGAAGTTGCATTGGCCGCAGCATTGAAGCCGATGATAGGCTCAAGAACCCGAAAGTTATCCATCAATTGAACCAAGGTGACAAAAACTGCCAAGGGCATAAGTGTTGGCAGGACCACAAAGCGCACCCGTTGCAACCGACTTGCGCCATCAATCATCGCAGATTCCATTGTGTCAGAAGGCACGGTTTGCAGGCCAGCATAGAAAACGATGAACGAAAATGGCGCATTGGTCCAAATGCCATAGCAGATCAATGTAATCCACGTCATAGAGCGCGACGCCTTGAGCGAAAGATCAGGGTTGCCAGTGATGTGTTGGATTGCGGCGCCCAAGATGCCGTCTGCGTTGATCATCCAATAGACGACCAGCGAACCAATAAGGGGGGTTACCACCATTGGTAAAAGGGAGAAGAATATAACTGGCCCTTTGATGAATTTGGGTACTGCATTGACGGCAAGTGCAATCAAAAAACCCAATGCCATTGCCAACGGCGTTACGCTTAGTGCGTAGATCAAAGTGAAAACCAACGCGCGATAGAACGGCAAATCATATATTTTGGAGACGGCATCAAAAATGCCAATACTTGCAGATAAAATTGTGCCTATTTCAGAAAATGCCAAATGGTTGTGATCAACATAAATGCCAAGTCCATTGAACTTTCCCAACGGATGTTCGCGCCGCAGCTTTTCAGTTGCATCAGAGTCAACGCGGGTTTCTTTCACGCAACCGCCTAAAGGTTGGCACGTTTCACTTGTGACTAAAATTTTATCGTGGGCCACATAGAGTGATTGGATTGCGAAAGACACAATCGGGGTGGCGATAAAAAGCAACATCGCCACGATCGATGGAAGGATGAAGGCAAGAAACGTCCGATGTGGCACGTGTGGCTTTCCCAGATAAGGCGCATCGAAAAACTATCGACGGCCTGATGGTGTTGCCATCAAGCCGTCAAACTAATCAATACTATTTCAGAAATCCGGCTTCCTTTGCAGCAGCATTATAGGCGGCTTCCACACCAGCCATGGCTTTGTCTGCATCTTGTGTTCCCTTAATATAATCAGCAAGGCCTGTGCTGAGGGCTGTGTGCAGCAAGCCCATATAAGGCACCATGGGGTATGGCTTTGCACCGCCCGAAGCTGTTGCAACAACGCCCACTGCCGTTGGCCCGGGCTGATAGCCCTTGATCAACCATGTTGCCGCCTTTGGATTCTTGGCAGCAACGTCTGGTGCAATGCCATGCACCATGGCTTGGAAGGAAGCATCTGCATCTTCATCTGAAATATTTTTTGCAATACTGAAGCCATCCCACCACAATGCCGCAGCAGGTGTTGTGCCGCCGCCAACAGTTGGTGCGCCAGCAAAGACGGTGTTGGCAACAACATCGGCAGTGGCAACCTTGGGATCAACAGCTGCGCCGGCCAAAGAACCCCAATTGTTAGAGATTGCAATCTTTCCAGACTGGTAATCTTTGTTCAGTTCATCAGCGCCATAAGTCAGATAATCAGGGCTCATGAATTTGGTGAGGGCCAGCATTGTGGCAAGTGTTGACTTGCCTTTGTCATTGTTAATTGCAAGTTTGGCAGAACCGGGTTCGAAGAATTCTCCGCCATAACCCAGATACATATTTACAAACTCTGCCGCCAGATCCCAGCCCGCCTTATCGGCAGCACCCAGCGGATATTTGACGACGCCTTTTTCTTGCAAGGTTTTTGCAGCTGCGAGCACATCTTCATATGACTTTGGTGGAGCAATGCCGGCCTTTTCCAACATGTCCTTACGATAGAAAAGATGTTGAGAATTTGCCATAAATGCTACGGCCATAACTTTTCCGTCAATCTTAATCAGCTGGTTTGGCTCTAAATCTTTGCCATATTTGGCAACAAGATCATCAAGCGGGCGAATGAGGCCGCCACTAAGAAGCGGAACAACTGAATTGTTCGCCACCATAGCCACAGTGTATTCAGCCGGGTTTGAGGTGAGGGCCGGCACTTGAAGGTTCTTGTGTTCTGCGGTTTGATTCTTGGTGATTTTAACCGTGGCGCTGGCACATTCTTCTGCAGCAGCAGCAACAACTTTGAGCGCTTCAAAATCATTCGACAAAATGCGCACAGATCCCGATTTGATGCCGCAATCAGCTTGCGCAGCACCAGCGAGCGCCATGCCGAGCGCGCTAACAAAAAGCAAAGACTTAAAATGTAATTTCATGTTCGTTCCTCCGTTTTGACCCATTAAGATGATGTCGCTCAGCCTGAATTGTTATAGTTTGCGAAAAGAGCCTGATGCTTTTTGCATTCGTATGCAACAAACTAAACACAAAACAAATATGTTTGCAAGAGACCCGATTATTACAGATACTTGCATACGTATTCAGGTTATGGCACAACTTTCCAAAATCGGAGATTTGAATGGCTATGAAGGGCTTTGACAAACGTTGGAAAGATTTGCCAGATTACATTCTTGGCATCACCAAGGAAATTTGGGAAGATCGCAACGTTCATACGCTGCATGGCTATTACGGAAAGAATATGCCCAAGCGTTCCGGTGACGGAATTGTCGTTGGGGCTGAAAATGTGATCGCTGAAACCTTGGGCGCCTTGGCTGCAGCACCCGGCATTCAGATTTTGGGCGAGGATGTTATTTGGTCTGGCAACGAAGATGACGGGTTCTTATCGTCTCATCGTTCATACACCTTTTTTCCGCACACTCAAGAAGGTCCGCTGGGTAAGCCCACTGGAAAAATTTTATGGCAGCATTGTATTGCTGATTGTGCTTGCCGCGATAATATCATTTATGATGAATGGGTTGTGCATGACAATGCTGCCTATGTTCGGCAGCTTGGGCTTGATCCAAAACAATATGCGCGCGACGTTATTATGCGAGAGGGTGGGCCTGAGAAATGTCGCAAGCCATTCACGCTTGATCAAGATGTGAAAGGTGAATATCTCAGTCGGGGCAACGATCATTGGGTTGGCCAGCGTTATTCCGATTTGATGACACGAATTATGGCTGCCGATATTGCGGCCGTTGAAAAGGAATATGACCGCGCCTGTCATTTGCGTTTGCCGGGTGGTGTTAATGCCCATGGCCGCCCGCCAGCCGATCAATTTTGGCTCGGGTTGCGGGCAGCGTTTCCGGCGGCGAAATTTGAGGTCCATCACCAAATCGGTAGGGAAGACCCAGGCTTTTCGCCACGCGCTGCCTTGCGGTGGTCGCTGACGGGAACACATGATGGCTGGGGCAGCTTTGGCGCACCAACCGGAGCGAAAGTTCACATTATGGGAATTAGCCACGCCGAATTCGGGCCTTGGGGTTTACGGCGCGAATATGTGCTGTATGACGAGATCGCAATCTGGAAACAGATCGTGCTGCATACCGGATAATTTCAATCTCTTGATAGGGCGTTGACGATGAAAAAGGCAAAAGTGACATCGGGTGACGTTGCTAGGCTTGCCGAAGTTTCGCAGTCGGCCGTAAGCCGATCATTCAGCCCTGATGCCAGTGTTTCAGCAGATACACGCGCAAAAGTTTTGAAAGCTGCGCGGAAATTGGGTTATCGCCCTAATGTGATCGCGCGCGCGATGATCAGCGGTCGATCGCGGCTTATTGCTGTTCTGGTGGCCTATCTTGATAATCAGTTCTATCCTATTGTGATTGAGCAACTATCACGTGCGCTGCAACAGCGCGGCTTTCACGTTTTGTTGTTTATGACCGACACTGGCAACCAAGATGAGGTTGTTCAACAAATGATGGGCTATCAAGTTGAAGGCATCGTGATGGCTTCAGCGGCACTATCGTCCACATTGGCGCGAGAATGCGCCCAAACTGGAATTCCTGTTGTGTTGTTCAATCGTTATGTGCCTTCATCTCCGGCAAGCAGCGTGACCTCTGACAATATCGAAGGCGGGCGGCTTGTTGCTCATTTTTTGGTAAAGGGCGGGCACAAACGTATCGCATTCATCGCTGGTAGCGAGGACTCTTCCACCAATCGTGATCGCGAAGCCGGATTTTACCGTGGCTTGGCAGAAAATGGTCAAACGGCGTGGGCGCGCGGCGTGGGCAATTATTCTTTTGAAGGTGCCGCCGCCGCCGCCCGCCAGATGTGTGCAGCTAAATTGAGGCCCGATGCAATTTTTGTTGCAAATGACCATATGGCTTTTTCGGTTATGGATGTTTTACGCAACGAACTTAAACTTCGCATTCCCCAAGACATTTCCATTGTTGGCTATGATGATGTTCCAGAAGCGAGTTGGGGCGGGTATAACCTTACCACGGTGCGCCAACCTTCAGCGCAAATGATTGATGCAACCATCAATATCTTGGTGGAACAAATTCAGCGTGAAACTGTGATCAGGCGCGCGGCCGTGTTGCCTGCTGAATTTATCGTTCGACAATCTGCAAGGTTACCAAAGTAAAATCTCAAATCACCATTTTCTTGCATACGTATTCAAAACGTGTCACAACTTCTTTGAGTAGTTTTATAGAAGCAAGAAATAGGATGCTGTAAGCATGGCCACTGTTGAGCTCAAAAACGTTTCAAAACGATGGGGCAAACATACTGGTGTTGAAAATATTAGTCTGAAAATTGCCGACCATGAGTTCATGGTATTTTTGGGCCCGTCAGGTTGTGGCAAGACCACCACAATGCGCATGATTGCGGGGCTTGAAGACCCGACAGACGGAGAAATTCTGATCGGCGAGCGGGTGGTCAACAATCTTGAACCAAAAGACCGAGATATTGCCATGGTTTTTCAAAACTATGGACTGTATCCAAATCTTTCGGTGTATGAAAACATTCGCTTTCCACTGCGGGTGCGCAAAATTGATCCTGCCAATCAACGATCGCATGTTTTGAAAGCGGCAGCCATGGTGGAACTTGGAAATCTTTTGGAACGTCGGCCCAAGGAACTATCGGGCGGTCAGCGCCAACGTGTAGCACTGGCCCGCGCAATTGTGCGCCAACCGTCAGTATTCTTGATGGATGAACCATTATCAAATCTGGATGCCAAGCTGCGCATTTCCACACGGGCCCAACTGAAAAATCTTCACCACGAACTCAAAATCACAACAATCTATGTGACACATGATCAGGTTGAAGCGATGACTCTTGCCGATCGGGTTGTGGTGATGAGTGGTGGGCAAATTCAGCAATTGGGAACGCCATCAGATATCTATGATCGGCCAGCCAACACCTTTGTTGCGGGCTTCATTGGCTCTCCGGCAATGAACTTGCTCTCTGGGGAAATCAACGGTGGCACATTCCGTTGCTCGAACGTTGAAGTATCAGGTCTTAGCGCGAAATTATCTGGGCCAATAATACTGGGCTATCGCGCTGAAGACGCTGAATTGGCACCGAATGGAAAGGCCGAAATCAGCGGGCCAGCCTATAGTGTGGAACTTTTGGGTGATGTGACGATGGTTACGCTGCGGGCAGGTGGCGCCTATGCAACTGTGCGCGCCCCGAAAAATTTCAGGGCAGAAATTGGCCAAATGATTTCGATCCACATCAATTCGAAGAATTGCCACCTTTTTGATGATCAAACCGGACAAAGGATTGTTGGTTCATGATCCGCCATCTCAAAACCGCAAAATCGAACGCTTTGCGTGAAGTTGACGATGCCAATGTGCGCGCCAAAGTTGAATCGATTCTTGCCGATATATCAACGCGGGGTGATGGTGCTGTGCGTGAATTATCGCAACAGTTTGATAGCTACAATCCTTCGACATTCAGGCTTAGCGATAGTGAAATCGAGAGGGCACTTTCGCAAGTGTCTAAACGCGATTTGGAAGATATCCGTTTTGCGCAAGCGCAAGTTAGAAATTTTGCCCAACATCAAAAAGCAGCAATGCGTGATATTGAAGTGGAAACTTTGCCGGGAGTAATTCTGGGCCACCGAAATATTCCGGTTAATTCCGTTGGTTGTTATGTGCCGGGTGGCAAATATCCAATGGTGGCTTCAGCCCATATGAGTGTTGTTACTGCGAAGGTTGCGGGCGTTAAACGTGTTATTGCTTCTGCTCCGCCGATGGGTGGAAAGCCCCATCCAGCCATCGTTGCGGCAATGCATTTGGCTGGTGCCGATGAAATCTATTGCCTTGGTGGAATTCAGGCAGTGGGTGCCATGGCGCTTGGTACACAATCAATAGCGCCTGTTGACATGCTTGTGGGGCCCGGCAACGCCTTTGTGGCCGAAGCCAAGCGGCAGCTTTATGGGCGCGTTGGCATTGATCTATTTGCTGGTCCCACAGAAACAATGTTGATTGCTGACGACACAGTTGATGCTGAACTTTGTGCCACTGATTTGCTGGGGCAAGCTGAACATGGCCCAACTTCGCCTGCGGCCTTGATAACGAACTCTGAAAAACTTGCCCGCGAAACAGTGATTGAAATTGAACGAATTCTCAAAATTTTACCTACTGCGGGAATTGCTCGTGTGTCTTGGGCCGACTATGGCGAAGTAATTGTATGTGACAGCTATGACGAGATGTTGGAACACGCAAACGACATGGCCTATGAACATGTGCAAGTTATGACCAAGCGCGATGATTGGTTTTTGCAAAATATGACCAATTATGGGGCGCTGTTTTTAGGCCCCCGTACCAATGTGGCTTATGGTGATAAGGTGATTGGCACCAACCACACATTGCCCACCAAGCGGGCCGGGCGATATACGGGCGGCTTATGGGTTGGAAAATTCATTAAAACGCACACGTATCAACGCGTGCTGACAGATGAAGCGTCTACATTGATTGGCGAACATTGTTCGCGGCTTTGTATGCTGGAAGGATTTGTTGGCCACGCGGAACAAGCCAATGTGCGCTTGCGCCGTTATGGCAAGCAAAATGTGCCCTATGGTGAGGCCGCAAAGTGAAGTTTCCACAATCGCCATCGTTTCGTCTTGAAGGTCGCTTGGCCGTTGTTGCGGGCGCCTCATCAGGAATTGGCTTTGCTTGTGCTGTTGCGTTGGCCGAAGCGGGCGCGCACGTGGTGTGCGTTGCGCGCAAGCACGAACAGCTTGAAGAAGCCGTGGGTGCCATTCAATCGAGGGGATATTCTGCTGCCGCCCTTGCCCTCGATATCACAGACTTTACGGCTGTTGCCTTGGCATTTTCCAATCTGCCAAAACTGGATATCTATTTAAATTCCGCTGGTTTTGCACGTCATTCCCTTGCTTTGGATACAACTGAGACCGATTTTGACTCAGTGATGCAGATCAACTGGAAAGCCGCACATTTTTCTGCGCGTGAGGCAGCGCGCAAAATGATTGAAGCAAACACTGGCGGTTCGATCATTACAATTTCATCACAGATGGGGCATGTGGGCGGCACAGACCGCACGGTCTATTCAGCGTCCAAACATGCGGTTGAAGGAATGACCAAAGCGATGGCGATAGAATGGGGGCACCATTCCATACGCGTCAACACCATTTGCCCAACCTTTATTCGCACGCCTTTAACAGAGCCCACGTTTTCTAACCCTGAAAAGTTGGCCTGGATAAAATCTAAAATAAAATTGCCGCGTGTGGGCGAAGTTGAAGACGTGATGGGTGCTGCAATATTTTTAGCAAGTGATGCATCAGCCATGATCACTGGTTCAGCCTTGATGATTGATGGCGGTTGGACTGCCGGTTAAAAGGGAGAAATTAAATGACACCAGACCAAATGGAAGCTCGCATTGTTCGGTATGGCGATTTGCAGCCATGTAAAACTGCATTTATTGATGCGCATACGCCGGGTTCAGACCAAAAAGAAAATTTTACGATTATAGGCGGTGGAGTTTCTGAAGCATCAGACCAACATGTGCATATCCAGGAAACACCGGGCTTTAACATTGGTGCGGCTGGCCAACCACCGAAGTGTCGCAACTCGCTTCATTCGCATCGTACGGCCGAAGTTTTCTTTGTGCGCAGTGGCAAGTGGCGATTTTTCTGGGGGCGATGGGGCACAGCTGGAGAAGTGGTTTTGGAAGAAGGTGACATCATTAATTTGCCCACCGGAATATTTCGTGCCTTTGAAAATATTGGAACAGATTATGGGATGATCATGGCTGTTCTGGGTGGAAATGATTCAGGCGGCGGCGTCATCTGGGCGCCCCAAGTGATTGACGATGCCAAAAATTATGGCCTCATTTTGGGCAGCAACGGCAAGCTTTATGACAACAAGAAGGGCCAAAATTTGCCGGAAGGAATATCGCCCATGCCGCTTCTTAATGAAGAGCAATTGAAGGCTTTTCCGGAAGTTCCGGTTTCGGCAATGGTTCGGGGCAATGTGGGGCGCTATTGGGATTTGATGGCTTTGGCGGCGCATGCGCCTTGTAAAGTGATTGGGCCAGACGCTTTGATTCGCGACAAGCCGGGATTTGAAATTGATTTGATTACCCGCGGTTCAATCCCGCACACCGCCTATCAAACGCAGCGCCACGAGGTTCTGATGGTTGTGCGTGGTTATTGGAAGCTTCAGTGGCAAGGCCACGAAAAAGTTTTGGCGCCTGGCGACACATGCGCTGTGCCGCCCAACCTCTCTCATGCGGTGTTCCCATCCATGACGGGGGAAGCCTCCATGTATCGTATCCGTAATACCGATGACCCAGCTGGGCCAACTTGGAAGCCAAACTGAGGAACTTATAATGGCAAAAATGCAAGTTACACATGTTGGATCATTGCCGCGATCACAAAGCGTTGTTGATTTTCTTTTTGCAAAAAAACGCGGTGAAAATTTCGATCAGAAGATTTTTGATCAAACGATGGCCGATGCGGTTGATGATACTGTGCGCAAACAAGTCAATGCTGGTGTTTCGATCGTCTCGGACGGGGAAACTTCAAAAATCTCATATGCCACCTATGTCAAAGATCGGTACACGGGATTTTCTGGCGATAGCCCACGCAACGCACCTGCGGATCTCAAATTATTTCCAAGTTTTATGAATCGCATTTCAAATTCAGGCGGCACACCCACTTATGCAAGGCCCATGTGTACGGGAGAGGTTAAATCGCGCGGCCAAGGCGAATTGCACAAAGACATCACAAATCTTAAATCTGCAATGAAAAAACATGGCGCTGAACGTGGCTTTATGAATGCAGCGTCGCCCGGTGTTATTTCATTGTTTTTGCAAAATGCTCATTACGCTACGCGCGAACAATATTTGGTCGCACTCTCAGAGGCAATGCGTGAAGAATATAAAACCATCACTGATGCCGGTCTCGATTTACAAGTCGATTGTCCCGATTTGGCCTTGTCTCGGCATATGCTGTTTACAGATCTGACAGATGATGAGTTTGTGAAAGTGGCTGATATGCATGTTGAGGCTTTGAATCATGCTCTAACAGGAGTTCCGCAAGAAAAAGTGCGTGTGCATATTTGTTGGGGCAACTATGAAGGGCCGCATGTGTGTGATATTGATATGGCCAAAGTGTTCAACACCTTTATGAGGGTCAAATCGCGCTATATGCTTTTTGAAACTTCAAATCCGCGCCATGGCCATGAGTGGGCAACATTCCGTGATCGTAAACGTGACATTCCCGCCGATCGCGTTCTTGTGCCGGGCGTTGTTGATACGACGACCAACTTTGTTGAGCATCCTGAACTTGTGGCGCAGCGACTGGAAAGATTTATTTCGATCGTCGGAAAAGATCGGGTCATTGCGGGTTCAGATTGCGGCTTTGGCACCTTTGCAGGTTTTGGCGCAGTTGACCCCGATATTTGCTTTGCCAAGCTCAAAACTCTGCGCGACGGAGCCACGATAGCCGCAGATCGAAGCGCCTGATATGCTAAAAGAAACGCTGGTTATGCTGCCCGGCATGATGTGTGATCGGCGATTGTTTGAACCGCAAATTTCTGCCCTCGAAAAATATTGTAATATTGTGGTTCCGGTGCTGGACAAGCCCGCCTCGATCGAAGGCATGGCTAAGAGAATATTAGTCGAAATCGACGTGCCAATATTTAATTTGTTGGGGCTTTCCATGGGTGGAATTGTGGCAATGCACATGGTGGGTTTGGCGCCGCACCGGGTGCGTCGTCTGGCTCTTCTTGATACAAACCACCAGGCCGGTTCGAGTGAACGCTTGGCTATTCGCAATCGGCAAATCGATGATGTAAAAGAAGGTCGATTGCGGCAAATTATCATGAACGAGATGAAATCCAATTACTTGGCCGAAGCAAATCGCAAAAATGCCGCCCTCTTAGAACTTCTGATGAATATGGCGCTCGATCTCGGTGAGGAAATGTTTATCAATCAATCACTAGCGCTTCGTGATCGTACCGATCAAGCACAGGCGCTTGGCAACTATCATGGGCCAACTCTTATTCTGTGCGGAGATGAGGACAAGTTGTGTTTGCCCAGCCTGCATGCCGAAATGGCTGGTCTACTTGCCAATAGCACTTACCACAAAATTAAAAATTCAGGACATATCTCAACACTTGAACAACCCAATGCAGTCATTACAGAACTGAAAGAATGGCTCAATTTGAGTGAGCCCACTTCGCGCTAACGCCAGCACATGTAATGGTTTTACAACTTAAACTAATGTGAAATCTGCTTGACGCACGAATAACTCGTATCATCTCTTTGGCTTCGTAGATTCTATTCAAAAATAGGGTTTAAATATTCTATTGAGTTATAGTCATGCAGTGCAACTCACCCAAACAATTGAAAAAGTTTGCTGTCGTTTGCTTGGGAATAGAATATTTTCTCGGTTCATTTAAATTCATTCCAAAAAATGGAACTCTCTCCACTGTGATGCGTTGTTAAGAACAGGCAAGTGCTTGTTGCTAAAAAGGAGAATTGAAATGAATTCGATTATTTACATTGTCGGCTTGGTTGTTGTTGTTGTTGCTGTGCTCGGCTTTTTTGGGTTGCGTTAAAACAGCATGTCGCGCGTTGTTTATAAAATTGTGCAACATGGCGAAGGTTGGGCCTATCGTGTGGCCGAAACCTTTTCTGAAACTTTTCCAAGCTATGATTTAGCACGAAAAGCCGCACGAGACGCAGCAGCAGAGCACCAACAATCTGGTAGCACTGTGGGAATCTCGTTTGAAGATGCTGCAGGGCATTGGCATGAAGAACTATCAGACGGCAGCGATAGACCTCAAGCGACAGTGGAAGAGAAGACCTAACGGGCAAAATATATTGCAGAAGTATTTTCTGTAAATCCATCAGACCTGTTTTCACTTTCCTCCTGTTTTGATGGGTTAAATCGCTTCTGCGGCTCAGTGCAACCGTTAGTTCATTTTGCCATGATTTTGTCACGCTATCGGGAACTTTTTTGAATGCTGGGCGTTTCATGTATCTCAGCAAACCGCAAAGGCTTGGTCATGACCATTTCTCATTTTCACACTGTCGTTTGGATCGATCATCGCCAAGCAAAAATATTTCATTTTTCTGCCAGAGAAGATGAACTCGTTACGTTGCATGCGGAAAATCAATCGATGCACATTCATCACAAATCTAACACGATTGGCAGTGGTCATGAACCGCTCGATCAGTCTTTCTTGCGTGAGGTTGTCGGTGCAATCGCAACTGCATCCGAAGTGCTGATCTTAGGCCCCGGAAATGCCAAGACAGAACTTGCCACGCACATTGCAAAGCACGATCCAAAAACAAGAAATAAAATTCTCGGCGTTGAAACTGTCGATCATCCCAGCGATGGGCAGATCGTGGCCTATGCTAGGGCATATTTTAAATCAGCAGATGCGATGCGACCGCAACAATTTTGAATTCACGCGGAGGGCATTGATCGATGTGGCGATATTTCAGACTAACAACCCAGCAATGGGATGATTCACAGCCGATTAGTGCTGAAATTTTTGGACTTGAACGTTTGCGCCAACACGCACAAAGTTTGGCCGCGTCTCAACAGGTTACTGAACATCCAACCCGTGTCTATTCAATCATTGATCGGTTGGAAGACAATGCTGCTGCTTTGGATATTGCTGATAGTGAAATATGCGAAGCCGTGGCTGTGGGGCAATCCATCACCCCAGCTGCTGAATGGCTGATTGATAACTATCATCTTGTAGAAGAGCAAATTCGCCAAACGCGCGCCGATTTACCACGAGGGTTTTATCGTCAATTACCAAAATTAGCTGCCGGACCGTTGGCTGGGCACCCGCGGATTTTCGGCTTGGTTTGGGCCCATGTTGCCCA
>JAYUHQ010000342.1:0-22842 GCA_043766895.1 Aestuariivirga sp. | reverse complement strand
AAATTGAGGCGGCAGAATGATATGTTAAATTTCTGCCACAACGCCACTGGTTATGAATGTTGCGCGATCGCCGCTGATTTCGGTCAGCAAGATTGTGGCTTTGACCCTTTTCAAGATAAGACCAATCGGTTGGCGTGCGTGGATGATGTCCATCGCTGTGTGCATATCCAAGGTGAGCGTGCCGCGCCCCGATTTCAGACCGTTGTGATTTTCCACAACCAGATTGCCAGAGGTTTGGTGTTGGCTTCCATCGGGAGTGGTAATCATGCCGCTGCCTGAAACCGTCAAAACAATCATCGTTTGTCCTCCCGTCTCGCGCCCTGATCTGCTCGAAGCCTTCAACACTTTGGCCAGCCAGCAGGGTTTTGTCCAGCATTTCTATGGCCGCGTTGAGGGCAGTGATGAAACTGTTGTGGTGCGCTTTGATGCTCATCAGGAGCCAGCAGCTGATGCCAGATGCCTTGCCAAAACCAATTCCGTGCCCACGGGTTCTTTGGGCGTTTCCTCCCTAAACTTCAGCCCCCGTTGGACAATGCTCTGCGCCAACGGGGCTTTTCTTGAATGGTGCGTTGCGTGTGTTGCTCTCAGTGTCATCGCTCTCAGTTTCATGGCCTCACCATAGGGCTGTAAATTTAACAATCAGGGGATATTCGTGGAAGGATTCTCCCTCATGCCGCAGATCAAAACCGCCCGCCACTTCGGCAGCGAAACCTATTTGAATTTAAAAGCCGCCTGCCGCGATGTGGTGGCCTTGGCGGGTGGCATTTCGCGCTGCGTGGGCTTAACGCGCGCCAGCCAATCCAAATTATCGGAAGCGTTAAGCCCGGCGGTTGAAGACCGTTTTATGGCCATTGACCAGATTATGGATTTGGAGGCCGATTGCGGCCAGCCCGTGGTGTCGCGGTTTTTGGCGGGGCTTGCGGGGTATGACCTCACACCCTTTGTGGCGTCGGGCCAGCCGCGCACGCTCTATCAAGAATTTTCCAAATTGATTTTGGATGGCGCTGATGTGCAGGCCCGCTTTGCCACTGCCATGGCTGAGGGCCAAGTTGAGGCCAAACGCATCCCTGAAATTTTGGTGGCGATTGACCGCCAGCTGGAAGATTTGCATGAGCTCAAAGCCTCGCTGATGCAAGCCCAAGACAAGCTGCGGGTGGTGAAATGACACCGCTGAATTTTAGAAAAACCATATGGGGGCCAGAGCGGGATGAGGCGCTGAAAGCCATGGTGGCCAAGGATCTTAGTGCCGCCGCCATGGCCGGGCTTTTGGGCTGTTCGCGCAATGCCGTGTTGGGCAGGCTTTACCGCCTGCGCGGGCGTGGCGAATTACCTGCCTCAGCACAGACATTACAAAAAACCGAAAAGCCGGTGAAGCCAAGTCAGGCGCGCAAGACGCCCACTTTGCCAGCAACACCGCAAGCGAAAGGGGTTTGAACCATGCGCCCGCTTGAACGCCTCGAGATTGTAAACCGCGCCAAAGATGCTGGTCGCCCGCCCGAAATGGCGTGGATTGAAATTGCCAAATTGGTGATTGATGACGCCTATCAACGCAACATTGAAAGCCGTGGGCGGGCCAATATTTTGCGCATTGCCGCTGAATTTCAGTGGAACAAATTTTCGCCGGTGATTGTGGTTCAGGTTTCTGGCGGGCGCTATGCCATCATCGATGGCCAACACCGCACCACGGCGGCCTTGAGTTTGGATTATAGCAAAGTGCCGTGTTACATCGTGAAAACCAGCCCGCAAGAGGCGGCGGCGATTTTTGCCGCTGTTAATGGCAATGTGACGGGCCTCAACCCGCCACAGATCTATCGCGCCGCCCTGGCTGCGGGCGAGGCTTGGGCCGTGCAGATCAACGATGTATGCGCCAAAGCTGGCACCAAGGCCTGCACCAGCAAAAAAACATCAACCACCATGGGGCCTTTGGAAACCATTGCCATTCAGGCTTTGCGCAATGCTTTAAGGCTTTATCCGCCACAGGTTTTGGAATTTGCCTTGAAGGGTTTTGGCGCTTCGATCGATGGGCAAAAGCCCGGGCTTTTAACCTCAAAACGCATCAATTTTTTTGTGGGGCTTATGGCTCGCCACCAAGGTTGGCTTTCCACACCTGAACATTTTTTGACCACCATGGCCGCATGGAACTTATGGTTTTGTGATTGGGCTCATGTGGAAGCAGGCTTGGTGCGGGTGTTGGGCAAGGGCGATGCGGTGGACGCGCAAGAATGGGCCAGTATCGTTGCCCGGGTTGAAGACTATCACGGACGCAAATTTTCAGCCTCGATGATTGCATCGATCATGAAAATTCCCCACGCCTTTGTTGAGCGGGCCATAGCCCAAATCAAGGCCAAAGCCTCATGAGTGTGCGAACCCCAGCCCAAGCCTTTGCCCGCATGCCGCATGAGGCCTATTACACGCCGGCCCATGCCGTGCATTCACTGTTGCGCTTTGCTGATGAGGTGGGGTTGTTTGCCGGTGTCAACCAGTTGTGGGAGCCTGCGGCCGGAGCGGGCCACATTGCCAAAGCCTTGTTCCATGAAGGCAAGCCGATTTTGGCCACGGATTTGCACCCCGCCAAAAAGCAGCTGGTGCCCATAACCAAGCTGGATTTTTTAGACTCGATTGGCCCTTCGGGCGGGGCTTGTGCCATCATCACCAACCCGCCTTATGGCGTGGCCTCAAAGCAGGCCTTGGATTTTATCAAGCATGGTTTGTTTTTGATGGAAACCCGCGCTGTGGTCACCCTGGCCCTGTTGTTGCCGTTTGAAATTGATGCTTCGGCGCGGCGCGATTATCTGTTGGGCGGGCACCCATATTTTTTACGCAAAGTCACCTGTGCCAGCCGCATTCGCTGGGTGAACCTGCCGCAATCCATGAATAGCCCGATGGGCCATCATGCTTGGTTTATCTGGACCCGCAACATGGCGCTTCACCGTGCGGCGCGTGGTCCCGGAGTTGTAAGATGAGGATGGCGCGATGATGGACAAGCATTGCATTGAACCAAGCTGTGGCGCGCATGCCTGTTATGGCATGGGCTCGGCCTTGCGCGGCAGCGTTCGTTTTGCCTGCCGCGTGCATGTTGAGATGATTGGATTTCACTTTGATTTTAAGCGGGTAAAGGCCCCTTCCACGGGCGCTGCGGCAACCGGCGCAGAAGCCCCGCTTAAACGCGCGGGGGAGGTGGGCGTTTCGCCTTCCCCGCTGAAACTCTCTTTGCCACCCACTTTAACACAGGGACGCTTGCTATGAGTGTGAATTGGAGTGCGGCCGCCAATGTGCATAACCCGCTGTTCCGGCGTGGGTATGGTGAGGTGTTGGATGGCATTGAGTATACGGTTTCAGTGTTTTGGGAAGGTGATGATGTGGCCGCCTATCGGCGCGGCCGCGCCTTTGGTGAATTTGTGCTGAAGCACGGCAAGGCCCATATTCCGCTTCTCAAAAACAATGCCATTCACCCCGCCTGCCTTGAGCTGATGTGCTTGGCCCAGCAGGCCGGGGCTTTACACGACAAAGCTTCGCAGTCAGGGCAAAGCCGCTGATGCGTTACAATGCCGATATGGAAGCGTGGCTGGATGAGGCGCGGCGGGCAGAGTGTTTCACCGTGCTGAATGCACTGCGCCCCCATGGCTTAAAAGGCAACCGCCGCCAGGTTGAGGGGCCATGCCCGGCCTGTGGTGGCACTGATCGGTTTTCAATCAATCTGGTTAAAAACCTGTTTCATTGCCGCGTGAGCAAAACGGGTGGCGATGCCATTGCCATGGTGATGTATTTGGACGGCGTTGATTTTTTGCGCGCCTGTGAAACCATTAATGGCCGCCCGCCACCTGAAGGCAAAAGCGGGCAGGTGGCTGACACCACCAAAATCAAACAGCAGCAAGAGGCCAATGCCGCCAGTGCAAAAAAGCGGCTTGACGATGGCAATGACTTCAGACGCCGTGAAATTGCGCGGGCCCGCAAAATTTGGGATGGGGCAGGGCCTGTGCAGCACAGCATTGCCGAAGCCTATTTGCGCTTTCGCGGGGTTGAACCATCCGCAACAGCCAAGCTTCGGGCCTATGAAAAGCTGCCCTATTGGGCAGAGATTAAAGGCCAATGGCAGGTGATCCACGAAAGCCCGGCCATGGTGGCGGCCATTCAGGGCCGGGATGAGCGATTTATCGGCTGCCATATCACCTATATCGATGGCGGCCTCACCACGGCTTCGGGCAAGGCAGAAATTATTCACCCCGTAACCGGCGAAGTGCTTGATGCCAAAAAGGTGCGCGGCAGCCAAAAAGGTGGCCATATCTATTTGGGCGGCCCCCATGAGGCGCGCCACCTGGTGATGGGCGAGGGGATTGAAACCGTTTATTCCGTGCGTGAAAAGCTGCGGGAACGGGCTGATGTGCTGTTTTGGAGTGCGGTCAACCTTGGCAATATTGGCGGGCGCGCCGCCAGCCGTGTGTTTCACCCCACCGCCACGCGCAGCGATAAAAACGGCAAGGTGACGCGGCTTAAAGTGATGAGTGCCGAACCGGATTTGGAAGACCATGACACCGTGTGGCCGCCCGAACAGGTTTTAAACATTCTGTTGTTGGGTGATGGTGATTCAGATCGTTTTAACACCAGGAATACCTTGCAGCGTGGTGCCACGCGCTGGGCCAAGCCTTCACGCATCACCAAAGCCGCTTGGGCCGCCGATGGCTTGGATTTTAACAGCATGCTGCGGACAGGCACGGCACCACAGGTGGCCGCATGAGTGATGATATCGCAAAAGCGATCGCTGCGGCTGAGGTTTTAAGTGTGGGCGAAAACCCCGCACCCCCAGATCAAGACGCAAGGGAAAACGCATCCCCAGCGGGAAGCAAAAATCACATTCTGCAGCTGAAGCGCGGCGGCCGCGAAATTGACCTGCGCTGCGCCCTGTTTCCCTTAACGGATTTGGGCAATGCCCAACGCTTTGTGGCGCGCTTTGGCGGTGATTTTAAATATGTCGACCAATGGGGCTGGCTGGCGTGGGATGGCAGGCGCTGGAACACCCATGAGGCCGATGCGATTTTAAGCCGTGCGGTTCATGACACCATCAAGGCCATTGCCGATGAGGCGATGAATTTACGCTGGCTTGAAAAGCTGTGGGCTGATGATATTGCCGAAATGAGCGATGACACCCGCCTGCACATCAACCCCATTGTGGAGCGTAAAAAAGACAAGGTGGTGCTGTTTGCCGATCGGGTTTCGGGCTGGTGCTTGGCCTCGCAATCCAATGCCCATATCAGCTGCACAGCCAAACTGGCACAAGCCTATTTGACCGCCTCGCCCGACACATTCGACGCCGACCCCATGGCCTTTAATGTGGGCAATGGCACGTTGCGCTTTCAAAAACATGAGCGCGATGATTATATTTCGTTTCACCCGCATAACCGCGCCGATCTGATGACCAAAATCTCTGAGGTGGTTTATGATGCGGCGGCGACTTGCCCGATTTATGACGGGTTTTTAGAGCGCGTGCAGCCTGACGCCGCCATGCGCCTGCATTTGCATGCCTGGGGTGGTGTATCTCTCACCGCCTTGGCTTTGGCCAGGTTGTCGTTTTGGTATGGCACCGGCCGCAATGGCAAATCGACCTTGATTGATGCCTGGGCCCATGTGATGGGCGATTATAGCCAGACTATTCCCATTGAAAGCTTTCTCGATCAAGGCCGCTCGCGCCGGGGTGGTGAAGCCTCGCCCGATATTGCGTCTTTGCCCGGCATTCGCTGTCTGCGCACCTCTGAACCGGAAAAGGGGGCGAAGCTCGCCGAAAGCTTGGTGAAGCTGGTCACCGGCGGTGAGCCGTTGCGGGCACGGCATTTGAACCGCGATTTTTTTGAATTTAGGCCCGCCTTTAAATTGACCATGCAGGGCAATTACAAGCCGCGCATTGATGGCACCGACGAAGGCATTTGGGCGCGGATTTTGCTGGTGCCGTGGCGGGTGATGATCCCGGCCGAAGAGCGCGATGTGAACCTGCCTGCCAAGTTGAAGGCCGAACAATCGGGCATTCTCAACCGTTTGCTGGATGGGTTGCGCTATTACCTCGACAAGGGCTTATCGCCGCCTGATGAGGTGATTGAGGCCACGCGGGAATATCGCGAAGACTCAGACCCCATCGGGCGGTTTTTGACCGAATGCACCGAGCGGGGCGCGCCGGCTGAAAAATGGCGCACCGGCGGCAAGGAGCTGTGGCTTCTCTATGTGGCTTGGGCCAAGGCGAACGGTGAGCGCAACGCCACGCCCAAGGGCTTTAGTCGCGGCTTGCAAGACCATGGCGTGATGCGGCTGAAAAGCAGTGGCATTTTCTATCTGGATATTCGCGCAACAAAATCGGCTTATGAGTTTGAGGGCATGGCATATGAAGACGAAACACCGAAAAAATACTAACTGCCTCCCATTTGGGATGGAGAAACTTTTGCCTCCCGTTTGCCAAGCCCTTGAAAATAAAGGCGTTGGGAGGCAGCGGGAAGCATGGGAGGCAAATCGGGGGTTGGTGCCTCTATGTGCGCGCGCATAGGCGCGTGCCTATGTCTAATCCTTACACATTTGCTTCCCATGCTTCCCAAACAGTATTTTATCATTTTAGAACAAGAGGATAGAATTTTATGATGATCCCATCTCACTCCCATCATCTTCCCAATTTTAAAAACACCCTCCCAAAGGCGGATTTAAGGGCTGAAACCACAGCCTTTCAGCTTTTGGTGTGGACCTATGCCGATGAGCGGGTGCGCGCGGCCGGTGAAGGCGGAGACTATGGCCCTGTGGCCATGGAAAGCACGTTGCTGGGCCGATTGATTGATGGGGTTGCCGGCGTTGGCCGTGGCACCATCAATGGGCTTCTTGAGGTGCATGATGATGCCTTGGCCGTGGATGGTTTGGTGTGGGCATGGTTTGATGGCAATTGGAGCCATAGGGCCTATCTGGCATCCTATCTTGAGCGCCGTGTTGCCCCGCCACACCCTAAAACCTTAAAGCCGTTGCGGCGTGTGCCCCGGCTTCGGGCCAATGGCAGGCCTTATTTGCTTTATGATCTCAATCGCAATGTGGTGGGCGTGGTTGAAGATGTGGAAGGCTGTGATGAAAAACAACTGGCTTACGCGGGCTTGCAACATCGCTTGTTCTGTGGGCTTTTGGGCGTGCTTTCCGGCATCAAACTAAAAAAGTGGAAAGTTGTGGCAAGGGGCTTGACGGATTACGAAGAATCATTGACATAGGACGGGTGGGTGGAATTCGCCTTGACGGTGCCTTGGACGCGAAAGCGGGCCAAGGCATTTGTGTTTTAGGGGGTTTGAGCATGTTTACTTTGGATGTGCGATCAAACCTCAAAGGCGTTCTTCGCAAACTGCAAGGCTTTGAAAAGGAAGTGGCCACGGCCACCGCCAAGGCTTTGACCTTCACGGCTGAGGCTGTGCAAGCCGCTGAAGTTCAAAAGATGAAAGAGGTCTTCGATCGGCCAACGCCTTTCACGCTGAATTCTTTGCGCAAATCATCGGCCAGTCCCAACAATTTGGAAGCGGCGGTGTGGTTTAAGGATAACCTCACGTCGGCCCAGCATTATCTGCAAGTGCAGATCGATGGTGGTGAGCGCCCGCAACGGCGTTCTGAGAAGCGCTTGGCCCCGTGGATGAATGGCTATCGCTATATGATGCCGGGCGCTGGTGCGCCACTCGATGGCTATGGCAATATGCGCGGCAGTTTATATACGCAAATCTTCTCCCAGCTTGGGGCTTTGAATAAGGGTGATAATCAAACCGCCCATAGCAAGGCCAAGCATGGCCGCAAAAACACGGCACAATATTTCGTGGCCCCTGCCAATGGTAAGCTCAAGGCTGGCATCTATCAGCGCGTGGGGGCGCGCGGTGTAAAGCCCATCATGATCTTCACGTCAAAGGCCCAGTATCGCCCACGCTTCCCGTTCTATACGTTGGCCCAACAAGTGGCTGAGCAAGTCTTTCCCGAGAAGTTTGATAAGGCCATCGAACGTGAGATGAACAAAGCCTTCAACCGTCACACCCCGCTTGACTGAGTGGATGGGGTGGGGTGGGGGTTAGGTTCTCCCACAGCCAACCCGCCTGCGGGTAATTCGGACCGTGATCATGCGCTAGTCTGACCTTAAAATTGAAGCCTAAAGAACTAAAGAAGGTTGCTAAAGTGGAACTTCAAATAGCCAGCAAAAGCGAATTTGCGCTTCTGGCCAAGGTTTCGGCTGGCCGCGTGACGCAATGGATCTCAGAAGGAAAAATCACACCCGCTGAAATGGTGGGCGAGGGCCGCAGCGCCAAAATCAAAATCGGCCCGGCGATGGACCGGCTGAAACTGAAACTTGATGCCGCCCAGCGCCTGGGCAATGGGGCCGGCACCAATCTTTCAACGCCAGCGCCCAAAGCGCCAGCCCTGCCGCCACAGCCCAGCTTTGATGATCCTGATCCGCTTGATGATCTTGATCTGCAGCTGAAACAACAAAAGCTCAAACAGGCCGAAGCCCAAAACCGCAAGCTGGAAGAGGAAGAACGCGCCCGCCGCGGGCTCTACATCCGCGCCACTGAGGCTTCTGCCGAAACCGCCAAAGTCACCGCCACCATCCTGCAACTGTTTGAAGGTGGCCTGTCGGATGTGGCGGCTGAGATTGCGGCCGAATATAAATTGCCGACCCGTGATGTCATTCACTTGATGCGCAAACGCTTTCGCGACCTGCGCGCCAAAATTTCGGGCCAATTGGCCGCTGAGGCTGATGAACAACCAGAATTTTTAGAAGAAACCACACCCTAACCCATGTCCATTCAACTCACCAACGCGCGCTGGGCGGCCCTCAAAGCCTCAGCCCGGGTGATCAAGCCAGCAGAGGAGGTTGATTTTGCCCGCTGGGCCACCAAGAATGTGGTGTTTTCGAAGCGTGAAAGCCCGTTTCCCGGGCCTTATAACCCCGATTTATTCCCGTTTTTCACGGAAATTTTGAAAGCCTTTGGGCCAGATGATCCGTGCCGGGTGATCACCTTGCACAAATCGGCCCAGCTCGGTGGAACCGTGCTGGCCAATGTGTTCACGCTGGGTGCCCAGGATATGGACCCGTGCGATTTTATGTATATCCACCCCACCGATGACAACGCGGTCAGGTGGTCGAAGCTGAAGTTAAAACCCATGCTGCGGTCCACCCCATCGGTGGCGCGATTGTTTCCCGAACGCTCGCGCGATGGCGGCGACTCGATCCTGTTTAAAGAACGCGCCGATGGCCGTGGCTCCATCCTGATATCGGGGGCCAATTCACCAGCAAGCTTATCCCAAGTCACCGTGCCGCGCCAAGTGCAGGATGATTTGGCCAAATGGACCACCAACGAAGCCGGAGATCCGGAACAACAGGCCGATAGTCGCTCACGGGCGCATGAATTTGCCAAGATTTTTAAAAACTCAACGCCGCTGGTGCAACCAGGGTGCCGCATCACGCGCAGCTTTGATGCGGGAAGCCAAGAATTCTATCACGTGCCGTGCCCGCATTGCAGCCATATGCACGCCCTGGAATGGGGCAATATGCTGCAAAACCTCAATGAGGAAGAGCCTGAAAAGACCTGTTTCTCCTGCCCATCCTGTGGCGGGCTGATTGAGGAACATCACCGGCGCGATATGGTGCTCAAAGGCCAATGGGTGGCACAAAACCCCAAGGCGGCGCGTCATCATCGCAGTTTTCACCTGTGGTCGGTTTATGGCCCGCTCACGTCGTGGGAATCAGTGGCACGGGAATGGCTCAAAGCCAAGGGTGATCCTGCCGCCGAACAAACGTTTTTAAACGACACCGTAGGCCAAGCCTATGAAGCCAAGGGCGAGGCTCCGCCCTGGGAAGAGCTGCGCGACAGGGCGGCAAAATCCGAGATTGAGCGCCGCGTGGTGCCGCTCTGGGCCGTGGTGCTCACGCTGGGCATTGACGTTCAGAAAGACCGGGTGGAATGGCAATTGCTGGGCTGGGGGCGCGATTTCCGCCGCCATGTGGTCGAAGTGGGTATCATCACTGGCCACATCTCGGAAGAACCCACCATGCAAGGCTTATCGAACCTGCTGGCCACCGAATGGCGCCACCAAAGCGGCACAAAATTAAAAATCGACATGGCCGCGATTGACGGCAATGCTTGGACGGAAGATGTCTGGGGCTGGGCCCGCAAACATCCGGCCTCAAAGCTCATCATGGTGCGTGGTGTGGGGTCTGAATCAGCACCCCTGTTGGTGCGGGTGAAGAAAGAAAGAAACCGTGCCGGCAAGTTGATCAAATGGGCTGGCCGCTTTTATAACTTCGGCACGTCAGTCTTGAAAATGGCGCTCTATCGCAATGTGCGAAAAACCGATCCGTTGGAGAGGGGCTTTGTCAGCTTTCCTCTCGGGCTGGAAGATGAATATTTCCGGCAATTAACCGCCGAACATCGCCAAGCGGTTAAACGCCGCGATGGCTTTTTAGAATATAAATGGGTGAAAGACCCCAACCAGGCCAATGAAATGTTGGACACCATGTTGCAGGCCGAAGCCGCCGCCATCCGTCTGGGCCTCAGAGATTGGGTCGACAAGGTTTGGGATAAATTAGAAGCCGATCGCGCCACACCGCCCAAAGATGCGCAATTGGATTTTGAAGACATGCCGCTGGCATCGCCGCATATGAAAACAGTTTCGTCATCACCGCCTGCAGTAAAATTCAACCCCGCAGGCCGCCGCGTTCGTTCCGCCGGCATTTGAAAGTAACATTATGGCAGGTATTACCTTAGCACAGGCCCAAGCCCAGCTTGATCTGTGGTTGGCTGCGTCCACAACCGTGGCCTCTGGCCAATCTTATTCGATCGCCGGCCGTTCATTGAGCCGCGTCAATGCCTCTGAGATCAACACACAACTGATTTTTTGGGATACAAAAGTGAAAAAACTCACCTTGGCTTCGCAACGGCGCAGCCGCACCCGCTATGGAGTGCCAGCCTCGTGGTGAACAAACCCTCAAAACCTGATCTGGGTGCCGTGAGGCCTACGATGATGGATCGTGCCGTGTCGTTTTTCAATCCGGTCAAGGGTTTGGAACGCTTGGAAACCCGCGCCAAAATGGCCTTTATCGGTGAACATACCGGGGGCTCGCCCTTGCGCCGTTCGATGCGCAATTGGTTCACGTGGGAATCAAGTGCCAACGCCGCCAACACCGGCAATCTGCGCATGCTGCGGGCCCGCTCGCGTGATCTGGTGCGCAACACGCCCATTGCTTTGGGTGCCATCAACACGGTGGTCACCAATGTGGTGGGCGAAGGTCTGTCGCTCAAATCGCAGATTGATCGCACGCTTTTAAAACTATCGGATGCTGCGGCCGAAGCCTGGGAAATCAAGGCTGAACGGGAATTTGCCCTGTGGGCCAAAAATCCAGATTTTACCGATCAGTTGAACTTCGATGAGTTGCAGGCCTTGGTGTTGCGCTCGGTGTTGGAATCGGGTGATGTTCTGGTGGCGCGCCGGCGTGTGCCAAAAACCCAAACCAGCTATCAACTGCGCCTGCAATTGATCGAGGCTGAACGTCTCTCCAATCCCAATCTGGGGGTCAACACCGCCAAAATGGTCGATGGTGTGGTGCTCGATGGTGATGGCAAGCCCACAGCCTATTCCATTTGCAATGTGCACCCGGTTGACATCATGCCCGGCGTTACGCGCCAGTGGAAAACCTATGATCGTGGCACCACAGCCACGGGCACGCCGCTCATTCTGCATCTCAAAGATCAGCGCCGCGTCAACCAAGCCCGCGGCGTGCCCTATCTGGCCCCGGTGATTGAAAGTTTAAAACAGCTTTCCGACTATACCGATGCTGAAATTTCCGCCGCCGTTCTCTCGGCCATGTTCACGGTGTTTGTAACCAAGCCTGATTTGGAAGATCCCAGTGTGGCAACCGTGGGCAGCAATGATTCAGGCTCGAATGTTGATGTCAATACGGAATTGGCTTTGGGCAAAGGGGCCATCATTGATTTGGCCGCCGGCGAAAAAATTGAAATTGCCGATCCCAAACGCCCCAATGTGGCAGCACAAGTGTTTATCGAAGCCATGGCCAAGCAAATCGGCGTGGCCTTGGAATTGCCGCAAGAGGTTTTGCTGAAAAGTTTCACTGCGTCTTATTCGGCCTCACGCGCCGCCTTAGAAATGGCCTGGCAGTTTTTCCGCCATCGGCGCTCATGGCTCGCCGCAAAATTTTGCCAACCCGTTTATGAGTGGGTGATCACTGAGGCGATCGTGGCCGGCAGGCTTTCGGCCCCGGGCTTTTTTAACGATGAGGCCGTGCGTGAAGCCTGGCTTAAATCCGAATGGATCGGCCAATCGCGCATTCAGCTGGATCCGTTAAAAGAAGCCAATGCCGATCTGGTGGATATCAACATGGGCACCAAAACCCGCGAACAGGTGATGATGGAACGCACCGGCGGCACCTTTGAGGCCAAACATGCGCAGTTGGTCAAAGAAGAAACCCTACGCCGCAAAGATGGCTTGGTCACCCCCACCAGCTATGGCGCGGCCCAGCAAATGGCCAATGAAAAAGTGGTTGATGCTGAACCGCAACCCAAAAATCCGCAAGGAGCCGAAAATGCAAATTAAACCTTGCGATGAGTTGGTCATGTCTGTTGCTGAAAATCTGGAAAAGCCAGGTGCAGCAAGAGATTGCGCCAACCATATTATGAGTTTTGCGACAACGCCGATTGATTGGCTGGTATTGAATAAAAGGCGTGTTGATGCGGACCCTGCGTTTTTCGAAAAAATAAAAAAATATGGAGGCAACGCATGATTCACCCCCGCATTGCCGCGCGCCTGTTCAATGCTCCCTTGGCCATCCATCAGGGCAAGGCCATGGCCATCATTGCCGGGCTTGGTGGCCGCGTGCTGGGTAATCAGATTGAATTCACAGGGGCACAGTTAGACCATCGTTCCGGAACCAAATCTGCTGGCACAGTGGGCGACCGCGTGGGCCGTGGCGGCAAACAAATTTATGATCAGGTGGGGGCCTGTGCGGTGATCCCTGTCGAAGGCACATTGGTTCACAAGGGCGCTTTCGTTGAAAGCTCATCGGGTGAAACCTCCTATCAAGGCTTGCAAGCCCAGATCATGCGGGCCGCGCGTGATCCTGCCGTCAAAGGCGTAGTGTTTGAGTTTGACAGCTGCGGCGGCGAGGTTTCAGGCATGTTTGAAACCGCGGCAATGATTGCTGATCTCTCGGCCCAAAAACCCACGCTGGCCATTTTATCGGATGTGGCGTTTTCGGCGGCCTATGCCTTGGCCTCGGCCTGCAGAAGCATTGTTCTGCCAGAGCAGGGGGCTTGCGGTTCCATCGGTGTGATCACCATGCACGTCGATATGTCCAAGGCCCTTGAGGCCCAAGGTGTTGCCGTCACGGTCATCGCCGCTGGCGCTCATAAAGCGGATATGAACCCCTTTGCCCCTTTGCCCGAGGATGTGCTCGCCGCGGCCAAGGCTGATGTTGAACTTTATCGTCAGGCCTTTGCCACTTTGGTAGGCAAAAATCGTGGCTCTCGTTTTTCCTATGATGATGCAATGGCTACCGAGGCACAAACCTATGTGGGTGCTGAGGCTGTAAAGATGGGCTTGGCCGACGCCACAGGCTTTCCGTCTGAAACTTTCGCGGCGTTTTTAAATGAACTGAACCGGGCCTGAGCCTCCATAACAGCCAGCCCATATTGAGGAGAAACCACCCATGTCAAAAGATGGGATGCTGGCGGCTATCGCTTTGGCCGCAGGTCCGGCCAACACACCAGACGAAAAAATCGAAGTGACACCAGAAACCCTTGCGGCGCATTTTCCAAGCGTGGCACGGGCCCTGCGCGATGAAGGTGCGCTGGCTGAACGCCAACGCATTGCCGGCATTGAACAGGCAGCTTTGCCTGGCCATGAAGCCATCATCGCGGCCCACAAGGCCGATGGCAGCAAAACCCCCGCTGATGCCGCCTTTGCCATTATCCAGGCGGAAAAGGCCCAAGCCACAGCCCGTGGGGCATCGTTGGATGAAGATGAAACCAAACTGAAAGGCTTGAAATCATCTTTGACTGACCAACCCGGCAGCGGGGCTGATCAAAGCCAGATCAACCCGCGTGAAACGGCGGCCAAGGCCCGGGCCTATATCGCCAAACAAGCCGCCAAAGGCATCACCGTTGATGTGCCTTCTGCCGTCAAACACATTCTCGAGAAAGGGGAATAATTCATGTCCAGCAACAATGGTTTAACCCGGTCCTATGTGGCCGAAGCGGCTGTGGGCTCATCACTGATCGTCAAAATGTCGGCCACAACTGATTATAACGTTTTGCCAGGTGCCGCCGCCACCGACAAATTTGTCGGCATTTCGACAGCCGATGTGTCAGCTGCGATCGGCGAACGTGTCGATGTGGTGCATGAAAATATCGCCGACCTGAAAATTGGTGCGGGCGGTGTTGCCCGTGGCGACCCCATCACCTCAGACGCCACCGGCCAAGGCATCACCGCAGCCCCCGCTGCGGGTGTCAACGCCTATGTCATCGGCTTTGCCCTGATTGCGGGCGCTGCAGGCGACATCATCCCCGTAATGATTTCCCGCTCTGTGATGCAGGGCTAAGAAAGGATTTTTTAAACTATGGCACAAGCTCCCTTTGTTATTCAGCCGGCCTTAACCGCCATTGCGCTGACCTATACCAACCAAGACCTGATTGCCGATCGCGTCTTGCCACGCATTCCGGTGATCAGCCAAGCCTTCAAATGGTCCAAGTTCACCTTGGCCGATGGCTTCACCATTCCTGATACCCGCGTGGGCCGCAAATCGCGCCCTGGCGAAATTGATTGGACGGCATCTGAACAAAACTCGGCCACCACTGATTATGCCTTGGATGATGCGGTGCCCTTCATGGATATTCAGGCGGCAGAAATCTCTGCCAAAATCTATGGCATTGAACCCATTGATCCGATGGCGCGGTCAACCTATTTGCTCACCAATCTGGTGGCTCTCGACCGTGAAAACCGCGCCGCCAATGGTGCCAATGGTGTCTTTGTAGCGGCCAACTATCCCGCCGCCAACAAAGCCACATTGGCTGGCACCACCCAATGGTCAGATTTCGTCAACTCTGATCCGGTGCAAGCCATTTTGGCGGCTTTGGATGCCTGCTATGTCCGGCCCAACAAGCTGGTCATTGGGGCTTTGGCTTGGACCAAGCTTCGCACCCATCCAAAAGTCACAGCCTTTGTTCTGCCGATGGGCGGGCAATCAGCGGTGGGCAGTTCCGGCGGTGGCGGTGGCAGCCATATCACGGGTGAAGCTTTCGCAGCGGCCTTTGAGCTTGATGAAGTGATTGTAGGCAAGGGCTTTTATAACTCGGCCAAGCCCGGCCAAACACCCAACATGACGCGGCTGTGGGGCAAACACGCAGCACTTATCTATCTGCCGCCCAATATCAACACCACCGAAGCGCAAGTCACCTTCGGCTTTACCGCGCAATGGGGTGAGAAAATTGCCGGCACCATGCAAAACGATCCCATGATCGGCATGCGCGGTGGTACGCGCGTGCGCGTGGGTGAATCGGTTCAGGAAGTGATTGCGGCCAACGATGCCGCCTATTTCTTCCAAAACGCTGTGGCATAAGGAGATTTCATCATGGCAAAAGGTATGTGTTTAAGCCCCATCACCAGTGGCTATATCGACGACAAAGGCAAAAACATCGTCAAGGTGTTTGGTGTCGGCGATAAGGTCGAGCTGCCCGATGATCTGTTCGCAGATCTGGTGGCCGCCAAAGCTGTCGCCCCCGACCCTTCGCAGGCTGCAAAATAACACTGAACGTCTGCGATCAACAACCAGCAAAACGCCCAACCTCATCCGTTGGGTGTTTTGCATTGAAGGTGTCAATCATGAAAACCATTCTCGTCGCATCCGCCATCGTTTACGATGGCGTGTTGCATGCTGTGGGTGAAACCATCACCGGCCCCGAGGCCGCGCTGCAATCCTTTGTGGATTTAAGCTTGGCCACTTGGGTTGAAGGATCTAGGGTTGAAACACCCGCTGTGGGAACTGCCGCCGCGATCCCTGCTGAAACAGCGCCAGCCCCGCTGCCTGAACCCACGTCAGGCCTTTAACCATGCCGGTTGAATCAGAAGCCGATCGGGCCGTCTTCACCAATGCCAATGATTTTGGCGTGGTGGCCATCTATCAACCCAAAACTGGTGGCCCGGTGCCCATTGCACTGATTTTTGACAATGATCATCTCTCGTTTGATCAGATCACCGGTTTTCCCGTCTCATCCGTCAATCCAAAAGTCACCGTGCAAAGCGCCTTGTTGCTCAATGGCTCAACGCCTGGCGAAACCCTGTTGATACCCATCAATGGCACCAATGTGCTCTATGAAATTCGCGATGATGCCCCTGATGGCATCGGCATGACAGTTTTGGATTTGCATAAATTATGAGCGTTCATGCAAGGCTGCAATTGCGCAACGCGGTGGTGGCCGCACTCAATGCGGTGTCATCACTCACAGGCAAAGTTTCGGCGACGCGGATTAACCCCATTCAGCCCGCTGAATTGCCGGTGCTGTTGGTTTTTGTGCCCGAAGAACGCATCACGGCCGAAACCCAAGTTCAGCCGCGGCTGATGGCGCGCCATGCTTTGGTGAATATTGATATTTTGGCTTTTGCCACCACTGGTTTTGATGATGCCTTGGAAACTTTGGCCACAGCCGTTGAAGTGGCTTTGGGGGCCACAACCTCGCCCTTTGGGGCTTTGCGGGTTTTGAATTTTGAACTGGTGCAAGCCACCAAGGCCAGGGTCGATGGCCAAAGCCAAGATGATGTGATGATGCTGCGGCTGGAATATGCCGCCCACACACAAACTTTCGAAAACGATCCCACAACTGTAATTTAGGAGACTTTCATGACAACCTATCACGGCAAAACCGGCGTGGTCAAAAGCGGCGCCAATGTGGTTTCACAAACCACAAAATTTACCTTGAACACCAAGGCCTCAACCCAAGACACCACGGTGCAAGGCTCAGCCTGGGAAGCCCACATGATTGGCGTCAATTCATGGTCGGGCCAGATCGATTGCCTATTTGATGCCACCGACACAACAGGCCAGGAAACCCTGATTGAAGGCGCTTCCATCACCGTCAATCTTTATCCTTATGGCGTTGTCACCGGCTCTAAATATTTTACCGGCACAGCCACGATTGAAAGCCTGGGCCTTGATTCCATGAAAGAGGGGATCGTCACCCGTAACTTCCAGTTCAAGGGCAACGGCATTCTCACCCGTTCAACAGCACCTTAAACCAAACCCTAAAAGGAAAATCCCATGTCCGATATCATGGCCCGTGCGCGGGCCCATTTTGCAAAAAAATCACAAATCGTTATTCCCGAATGGAAAGACGAGAACGGCTTGCCCACAACGATCTATTGGTCGCCTATTACCAGCAATGAACAAGACGAAGTGCTCCGGATGTCAAAGGCGATGGAAGACAAAGACAATCACTATGCCATACGCATGCTGATCAAAAAGGCTGAAGATGAAACGGGCCAGAAGGTCTTTTCGCTGGAAGATTTTTCCAACCTCTGTGCCAGTGTTGATGGCACAGTTTTAAGCCGTATCTCCATGGCCATGTTTAACTTCATCTCGGTGGATAAAGCCGCAAAAAACTAACCGACGATCCCGAAACCTATTTTCTGTTCAGTCTCGCGGATCGTCTGCACAAAACCTTCGCTGAAATCAAAGCCCTGCCGGTGAATGAAATTCAAGGCTGGAAAGCCTGGCATAAACTCGAGAAAGAAAAGCAATCATGAGCACAGCGCGCAGCGATATTGATTTTCGCATCAAGGCTCATGATGAGGCCACCTCGACTTTTCGCAAGATCGCCGAACATGGCGAGATGATGAATAAAACCTTTGAACGGATGAAACACACGTTCGAAGCGGCTTTTGTTGGCGTATCGATCGCTGGGATTGTTGAAGGCTTTTCTAAAATTAACGAACAGATTGAGCAAATGGGCAATGCCGCTCAAAAGGTGGGGATGCCGGTTGAGCAATTGTCGCGCCTTGAATATGCAGCCAGATTGGCCTCTGTTCCTTTCGATGCTTTGCAAGCAGCTCTGGTTAAATTCGATATCGGATTAACCAAGGCTGCAACATCAGGCAAAGGTGATGTTGCAGCAGTTTTGAAAGGGCTCGGTATTTCAGCGAGAGATTCTGCAGGTCAGCTCAAAACGCAAAATGAAATTTTGGCCCAGGCAGCTGACAAGATTTCAAAATATGGTGACAGTTATGCCAAGACAACATTGCTTGCGGGCCTCTTTGGAAAAAAAGTAGGCACGGAAATGGCCCCGTTGATGAATGCCGGCGGCGCTGCCATTCGTGATGCCGGTAAGGAACTTGATGCGTTTGGCGGGACAGTCACGGAGCGCGGGGTCAAAACCTCTGAAGAGTTCATCAAAAGCATCAAACGGATCACGCAGGGCGTTTACAGCATTGCGCAAATGATTGTGGAATATGCCAACCCGGCTGTCACAAGCATCACTGAAAAGTTTGTTGATTTTCTAAAAGACGGAAACAATGCGCGCGACGCAGCCTATGAGATCGCGCAAGCAATTAAGAACGTGGCTGAGTATGCTGTGCAGGGCTATGGCGCTTTGGAAAAAATGGGTCTGACAGCCATGTATCTCAGTGAGCGTATCAGCAATGGTTTTGATGCCGAGGCCTATGCCGGTTTTAAGCAAGAGCTTGAAGGCATCAACAAGCAAATACAGAGCGGCATCGATTTGATCGAGAAATATAACACTGAAGCACAAAAATCATGGTCCAGCGAAAAGGGTGATCGCGAAGGTTCCAAGACAGGTAAAGGTCCACAGGCCCCACTCATTGCTCTCGGTGGAGATGCCGTCACGCGCCACACAAAGGCCCTTGATAAATTGGCCCAAGAAGCAAAGCGGGTTTTTGATGCCACGCGCACGCCGCTGGAAAAATACAATGGCGAGTTGACCGAGCTCAATACGCTTTTGAACAAGGGTAAAATCACTCAAGACACCTATAACCGGGCCGTCGATCAATCCTTTACCGAATATGTCCATTCTGCCGGTGCCATGAATAAATTTGCCGCCGAAACTGAAAAAACCAATGCCTATCTCGATACCTTGAAAAAGACCTCAGAAGATTGGATCAACCAATTTGTTGATGGCACCTTGAATATTGGCGACAGTTTGCGAGGCCTGCTCAAAAGCTTTGAAAAAATTGCCCTCAACAATGCCTTTCAACAAATCTTCAATGGCGCTGGCGAAAACCCAATTCATGGTGGCGGCGGTGGCGGCCTTGGCGGCATCTTCAAAAGCCTGTTTGGCTTTGCTGAGGGTGGCACCATTTTGCCCGGCGGCAGCGGTGGCACAGACAGCCAAATTGTTGCGTTTCGTAAAACCCCTGATGAGCAGGTTGATATCACCACGCCGGCCCAGCGCCGTGGAAGCAGTTCTGGCGGAGGTGTCACCCATATTCACATTGATGCGCGTGGCGCTGATGCCGGACAGATTGCGGCCTTGCGCCAAGAACTGCGCTCAGTAACAAGTCAGCTTGGCAAAACCGTGAAAGGCATTGTGTCCAACGAAAAACGTTCCAATCCACGGGCTTTTTCATGAACTTTGACTGGCCCAAGGATCTGAATTGGCGGCCGATGGCGGGGCGGTTTGCCTTGACTCCCATTAGTCAACATTCCATGTCGCCCTACACTGGATCAAGCAAGGTCATCAACCTTACGCAGATCTGGCGCGCAGAATATCAGTTTAACACGGAATCGCTGGCCAACAGGTTCAACATGCAAGGCTTTATTGATGGCCTTGAAGGCGGTGCCAACACGGTTAAAATATTTGACCATTGGCGCACCAAACCAAAATTGCAAACCGTGTTCACTTGGTCTGACGGCACGATCTTTGATGATGGCACGGGCTGGCTTGATGCTTGGGCCGTGCTGGTTTTGAACGCCGGCGCGGTTGGCGATAAAACCTTGGCCGTCTCTGGGCTTCCGGCTTCTCAAAACGTGTTCAGCCGGGGCGATTTGATTGAATCAAACGGCAGTGTGTATGAGGTGCGCTATGACGCGGCCACCAATGCCAGTGGCCAGGTTTTGCTGTCCATTCTGCCGGGCTTGCGGGCGGCCGTGGCTGCGGGTGATCCGATCAATACCTATTACCCAGCGGTGCAAATGCGCTTGGAAAACTATTCTGGCCAAATGACGCGCAATATCAATTGGCATGAAGGTTTCACGTTGACCTTTGTGGAAGACATTCAGTGAAGACGCTCACACCGGTGGTTGATGCGGCTATTCGTTCGCCAGCCATGAATGTGGCCTTGCTTGTCGAGATCACCACAACCTATCGCACCGATTATCTGTGGAATGGTTTAGGCTCGCTTGTCTATGGCGCAAAAACCTATTTGGGTTTGGGGCGTTTGGGCCGCATTCAAGGGGCAGGTGGCACGGCTGAAATTCGCACCACCGAAACCAGTTATGAACTTTCGGGCATTGTTGACTTAACCGAACTCAACGCCTTCCTATCCGTGCCAGTGCGCGGTGGCACGGCCTTGGCTTATGTTGCTGTGCTTGATGATAATGGCCGCATTGTTGATTTCCCGATCTTATTTGACCAGACAATCCTCGACACCGCCTCGATGTTATGGGCCGAAGATGGCACGGCCACTTTGGTATTGCGTGGCACCAGCGCGGTATTTGATTTCAGAAAGCCGCGCGGGCGCTATTTATCCAATGAACAATTGCAGGCCGATTATCCAGGTGACACGGGCTTTGATCGCCTTGCCGCCTTGGCCTCGCGGAATGTGACATGGACGCAAACTTAATGGACACAAACTTAGTCGAAGCGGCGGTTCGCAAAGCCATGTTTCGTGAATTCACATGGGGCAGCGATGATTGCTGCACATTTGCTTGCGACATTATCAGGGAAGTCACGGGCCGCGATCTTATGGCCAAATTGCGCGGCACCTATCACGATGAGGCTGGGGCTTATGATGCCATGGGCGGTTGCTTGGTCGCCACGGCCCTGCACATCGCGCAGGAACAGCGTTTAGAAAAGATAGACTATCCATTCGAAAACGCAGCACTTGGCGTTGTGGCCTCGCCTGTGGGGCCAATGTTGGCCATCTATATCAAAGGCCGATTTGTGGTGCGTTCCACCAAGGGAATTTCTTATTTGCCAGCCAGTGCGGGCGTTTTGGCGTGGAGTGTTGAATAATGCCAGCCCTTGTTCCTGCCGGTGCCGCTGTTGCCGCATTCTTTGCAACGCCAGTTGGTGGCTTGCTGTTGTCTGCAGCTCTCTCCGGTGCCAGCTTTCTGTTGCAAAACGCGCTGCAATCCAACACGGCGCAAGCCGATCAAGGTGTGCAGCAAACCGTTCAAAACTCGATCTATCCTGAACGCGCCATTTATGGCCGGTCATTGGTTGGCGGGCGGGTGTTTTTTTGCGAATGCAAACCACCATGGTATTATTTGGGCGTTGAAATTGCCAGCCATGAGATTGACGGCATTGATCAAGTTTTGATCAATGGCAACGTGGCCACATTTGCGGGCACTTCCAATTCGCCGGTCACAAGCACAAACTATGTGAACAGCACTGGCACGCCTTACGCCTATATGAGCCTTCGCACCGGCGCTGCAGGTCAAACCATTGACCCGATCTTGGCGGCTGATTTTCCCGAACTGGCTGCAAGTTTCAGGGAACAGGGCAAGGCCACGGTGGTGATGAAATGCCTCTATGGCGCAAACGCCGATGATCACAATAAATTCTGGGGCTATCAGTTCCCGCAATTCTTGTTTCAAGTGCGCGGTTTGAAAGTTTTTGACCCAAACGATGCAACGCAATCGGTCAGTGCGCCTGCAACGTGGAAATGGTCAGACACGGCCAGCCTGTGCATTGCGCATTATATGACCTTCGCGCGCGGCATGGGGCGCTCATGGTCACAACTGGATATGGCCAGTTTAAAGCAAGCAGCGCTTGACGATAAATGGGGCGTGGCCAAAGCCGATGGCACGTTTGAAAAGCGCTATGCCATCAATGGCGTGGTTGATCTCAACACCGAACCCGCCACGATTTTGCAATCGATGCTGACGGCCAATTTGGGCGATGTGATCTGGTCAAACGGGCTTTATCGGTTTTCTAGCGGTGTGGCCAAAACACCGGTGTGGACATTTACCGATGCCAGCGCGCGCGGTGCGATGGAAGTGCGCGGCTCTCGCGACAGGGCCTCATTGGTCAATTTGGTGCGCACTGTGTTTGTGTCGCCCGACCGCGAATATCAAACCGTTAACGGGCCAATTCTTTCAAACGGCACCTATCAAGCCGCCGATGGCGAAAGCCATGAATTGACCATCACCTTGCCTTTCACAACCTCGCAAACTTGCGCCCAACGCATTGCCAAAGCCATTATGGAACGCAGCCGACACGGCAAAACCATAACGCGGCATGAAAGCATTGAAGCGCTGAAATTCGACGCCGCCGATGTGGTCAATATCCAATGCGACACCATGCCGGTTTTGGGTGGCATTTATAAATTGAACGTCTTGACGCTCAATCACGAGACCATGGAATTCAACATCGAGGCCGAAGAATATTATGCCGCGATGTATGATTGGACGACGGCTGAAGAACAGCCCTTCACAATAGCGCCAGCGGTTCTTGCCGGCACAAACTAGGTAAATCATGGCCAACACGGATTATGCAACCACCCTCGGCGTTGGCGGTGTCAAAAGCACGTCTGCGCTTTTAACCGCACTCGAAAAACGTGGCATTTATGTTGTGGCCGATGCCGAAACCTCAACGGCGCTCACACCTGGCAATATGA
>JAYUHQ010000341.1:0-8788 GCA_043766895.1 Aestuariivirga sp. | reverse complement strand
GGAGTGACAGTTCCTCTGATGCTTAATTCCTGTCGCGCGTGGGGTTTCCCAACGCTCTTCTCATAGCCACTCTAAATAATAGTGGCAAACCGCGATGGATTATCCCACGCGCTTCCCTTCTTCTTTCAGTTTCGAACGCCACGAAACCAATAAGCGATGAATCACGCCGAAATGTCTGGAACGGCCTCTTCATCTTCGCTGATGCGCTCTACGGAAACCACATGCTCATCAGCCGCCGTATCAATCACAATAACACCCTGCGCTGATCGGCCGGAAAGCCTGATGTCATGCACAGGGCAGCGGATCAATTGGCCGCCATCTGTGACCAACATGATCTCGTCCTTCTCCATCACGGGGAAGGCTGCCACCAGCGGGCCGTTGCGATCATTCACCGCCATGGCCACAATGCCTTTGCCGCCGCGATTGGTGATGCGATAATCATAGCTTGATGTGCGTTTGCCATAGCCATTGGCCGACACAGTAAGGATAATTTGTTCAGCCGCCGCCATTTCGGCAAAGCGTTCAGCGCTCAGTTGGAAATTATCTGAAGCCACATCCTCTTCAACGGGCGCAACGGGTTCTGCCCCCTCACCCGCTATTGCGCGGGATTTTTTGATGAAGGCATAACGTTCATCGGGCGTTGCTTCCACGTGATGAATAATCGACATGGAAATAACCTTGTCAGCATCGCCAAGCCTGATGGCGCGAACACCGGTTGAGCCCCGCGATTGGAACACCCGCACATCAGTTGCGGCAAAGCGAATGCATTGGCCCTGCGCCGTTGTCAGCAAAATATCATCAGCGTCTGAACAGGTGTCAACGCCCACCAAGGCATCGCCATCTTCCAACTTCATGGCAATTTTGCCGTTGCGGTTCACACTTTCAAAATCAGACAATTCATTGCGGCGAATATCGCCAGATCGTGTTGCAAACATAATCTGCAAATTGGCCCATGTGGTTTCATCTTCCGGCATGGGCATAATGGTGGTGATGCGTTCGCCCTGCTTTAACGGCAGCAGATTGATCAACGCCTTGCCGCGTGCCTGCGGGTTGCCTTGCGGCAAGCGCCATGTTTTCAGCTTATAAACCATGCCTGCTGATGAGAAGAACAGAATGGGCGTGTGCGTGTTGGCCACAAACAGCTTCACCACAAAATCTTCGTCACGCATTTGTGCGCCTGATCGGCCCTTGCCGCCCCGGCGTTGGGCACGATAGGCCGAAAGCGGCACGCGTTTGGCATAGCCTGCGTGAGAAACCGTCACCACAACATCTTCGCGTTGGATTAAATCTTCATCATCAACTTCGCCATCATTTTCCACAATCTCAGTGCGGCGCGGTGTTGCGTAAAGCGTTCTGATTTCAGCCAACTCATTGCGCATGATATTTTGCACACGCACACGAGAACTGAGAATATCAAGATAATCTTTGATTTCTGCAGCGAGCTTTTCCAACTCAGCCGAAATTTCGTCCAAACCCAATTGCGTCAAGCGTTGCAAACGCAAATCTAAAATCGCCCGCGCTTGCTCGTCAGAAAGCACATACGTGCCGTTATCTTTCAATCCGTGGCGCGGATCAGCGATCAACGCAATCAGATGCGACAACATTTGTGCCGGCCATTCCCGCGCCATTAAAGCGGCACGCGCCTCAGCCGCGTCTTTCGAGGCGCGAATAAGCTTTATCACTTCATCAATGTTGGCGACAGCAATGGCCAAGCCCACCAACACATGCGCCCGATCACGCGCCTTGCGCAGCATGAATTTGGTGCGTTTGGTAATAACCTCTTCGCGAAAGCTGATGAAGGCCTGCAGCAAATCCTTTAAATTCAGTTGCTCTGGCTTGCCGCGCAAAAGCGCAATGTTGTTCACGCTGAATGAACTTTGCAACGCTGAAAACCGCCAGAGTTGGTTCAGCACCACTTCAGGCTCGGCATCTCGCCGAATTTCGATTACCACGCGCATACCTTCGCGTGAGCTTTCATCCCGAATATCGGTGATGCCTTCCACAACCTTGTCACGCACAAGGCCCGCAATTTTTTCAACCAAAAGCGCTTTGTTCACCTGATAAGGAATTTCAGTAACAACCAGCGCCTGCTTGTCTTTGCGAAGTTCTTCAACCGCAACCTTGCTGCGGATGACAATGGACCCACGCCCTGTGGCGAAAGCAGATTTAATCCCGGCCCGCCCGAGAATTATGCCGCCCGTTGGAAAATCCGGCCCAGGAATAATCGGCAACAATTCCTCAATTGTTATGGCAGGATTGTCCACCACCGCCAACGTGGCATCAATCACTTCGCCCAAGTTGTGCGGAGCCATATTGGTGGCCATGCCAACGGCAATGCCCCCCGAACCGTTGACCAACAAGTTGGGAAACTTGGCTGGCAAGACAACAGGCTCTTGCCTTTCGCCATCATAGTTTGGCTGAAAATCAACGGTTTCGTTATCAATATCGTCCAAAAGCGCCATGGCAGGCTTTGCCAAGCGGCTTTCGGTATAACGCATTGCCGCTGGCGGATCACCATCCACCGAACCAAAATTGCCTTGCCCATCAATCAACATCAGGCGCAATGAAAACTCTTGTGCCATGCGCACCAGCGCATCGTAAATGGCGCTATCGCCGTGGGGGTGATATTTACCCATCACATCGCCCACAGTGCTGGCAGATTTGGTATATTTTTTATCTGGCGTTCTGCCCGCTTCATGCATGCCAAAAAGAATTCGGCGATGCACTGGTTTTAAACCGTCACGCGCATCAGGCAGCGCGCGCGAAACAATCACGCTCATTGCATAATTGAGATAAGACTCCCGCATCTCGTCTTCGATAGAAATTAGTGTTATTTCATGCGGATTGGCGGGTGGTAGACCTGCCTTATTCTTATCATTGTCGGCCACGGAAAATCCTGAACTTGAAGAGATAGAGTGTCGGAAAAACAGGGGTTAAAAAGCCTGTTTCGACTCAAGCAAGATCATAGGGTTTTAGGGCTGGCGGAGCAATGAAAAGTGCCCGATTATGAGGTGTAAAAAGCATTTCACGTCGAGCGTTCAAACAACGCCAAAAAACGCTTTTTTGAAATCAAATTTGCACCTCGTTTAGGGAGCCGATCACCAAAAAATCAAAACGGAACTTCATCATCCAAATCACGTGCGAAAGATTGTTTGGGCGAAGACGTGCGCGGGCGTTCCATCGGCCCTGATGAACCAAATTCATCGTTGCCGCCATAACCAGCGCCAGAACTGTCGCCACCACCGGGTTTGCCACCCAGCATGGTCAATTCACCGCGATAGTTTTGCAACACAACTTCGGTTGAATATTTTTCAACGCCATCTTTGTCGGTCCATTTGCGGGTTTGCAATTGGCCTTCAACATAAACACTCGAGCCTTTTTTCAAATATTGTTCTGCCACCTTGGCCAATGCTTCATTGAAAATAACAACGCGATGCCATTCAGTTTTTTCTTTGCGCTCGCCTGAACCTTTGTCGCGCCAAGACTCTGTTGTGGCAATTGAAAGATTAACGATGGCCTTGCCATCTTGGGTGTGGCGCACTTCAGGATCTTTGCCCAAATTGCCCACCAAAATTACTTTGTTCACTGAACCAGCCATATCACTCATCTCCCGTTTCAAAACTCACTAGCACGTTTGGCTAAGGCAGTTGAAACTGCTTTTATTTCATCCACAGTTCCTGTTATGTTCCAAATACGATTAAAAAACAAGGCCTGATTTCAGTCAGACCTTGTTACTTTGCTTTTGATGATGAAAAGCGTTTTTTAGCCACGGCGCAATAACTTTACCAAAGCACCAAAACGGCTGTTGCCAAGCTTGTTCGCGTTTGCAGCATTCTTTGCAGACCTTGTGTCTTGCATCAAAGCTGTGCTGTAAACTTCTGAATATACGTTAAAAAGTGATGTGTTCATAATTTTCTCCTCCTGAATTTCTCAGTAAGTTAGAGATAGTCTTCGCACATGCGAATGACAATTGTCTAAAGCTGACATGATGTGTAAGAAAATGTTATATGTTGCCGGAATATGGTATAGGGCATCATGGCAAGAAGACTTCCCTCACTCAACGGACTAAAGGCCTTTGAAGCTGCCGCCCGCAACGAGAGCTTTACTGAGGCTGCGGCAGAGCTTTTGGTCAGCCATGCCGCCATCAGCCGGCACATCAAAGAGCTTGAAGAAAATCTGGGCACACAGCTTTTCATTCGCACTGGGCGCGGCGTGGAATTAACAGAAGCGGGCAAGCGCTTTGGCGGTCGGCTAACCCCTCTCTTTGATCAATTGGCTGATTCTTCGCGCGAGGCTGCGGCCGTTGGCGAGGCGCGGCCCTTGCGCGTATCAGTACAGCCATCCATTGCTTCGCGCTGGCTGGTGGCAAGGCTTGGCTCTTTCAATACGCTTCACCCAGACATAGAGCTCAACATCGATCCCTCCAATGATTTGGTCGATTTTTATACCGATCCATTTGACCTAGGGCTGCGCTATGGCTTGGGCGGCTGGGATGATGTGGAAGCTGTGAAGCTTTCAAATGTCATTGTTTTTCCAGTGTGTTCGCCAGCACTTTTGGCAAAATACCCTGCCCTTCAACCCGCTGATCTGGCAGGCATGAATCTAATCCACGAAGATAAAAAGCAATGGTGGGCCGATTGGCTGGCCTCTGCTGGTGTAAAATCATCGGGCGATTGGCGCGGGCCAATTTTTCAAAATCAATTGGCCTTGGAAGCAGCCGAGACTGGCCAAGGCTTTGCTTTGGGCGACCCCATCTTGTGCACCGACAGTTTGCTTGAAGGCTGGCTTGCCCGCCCGTTTAATTTAGACATGAAAGAACATGGCGGCTATTGGCTGGTGCGGCGCAAAGGCTCTCGCGAAACTGGGCCAATGCGGGCTTTTCGTGAATGGCTGGCGGGTGAATTTGTCGAAACCAATAAAAGATTTCAACAGTTCAAGGCCAAGGCTTGAAGGCTTTGCTAAAAACCGCCAGCGTGCGTTTGGAAAAACACATGGGATTCGGTGATGGCCAAACAAAAATATGATTGCTTAAAATGCCCGGGCTATTGCTGCTCTTATCCGATCATCGAAGTTAAAGACTCTGATGCCAAGCGCATCGCCAAACATTTTGATATGCCCTTAGAAAAAGCTGAAAAAAAGTATTTCAAATCGGCCCATGGTTATAAGCGGGTAATGCGCCGCCAGGTTGATGAGCATTATGGCAAAATTTGCCAGTTTTTCGATACAACGGAACGCCGCTGCACAATTTATCACGCGCGCCCATTTGCCTGCAGGGCATTTCCGGGAGAAGACAATTGTGGATATTACGATTTTCTGGCCTTCGAACGCAACGCGCAGGAAGACGAAACCTTCGTTTCAACAACAGACCATAAAGAAAATTGAACATTAATTCGTGCTCAACATCGGTGCGCGACCCTTTACAATTTTCTGAAACGACATAGTCTAGGCTTTCATTTAAGGGGGCAAACTATGCGCATATTGGTGTTAATTTTCACGATGCTGGCACTTGCTTTGCCAGACACATGTTTTGGCGCGGCCCCATTGCAGAAAAAAGGCGCTGCCAAACCCGTTGATCGCGAAATGGCTTTTATTGTTGTGCGTTCTAATGCCAGTGGGTGTGAGCCCAATTGCCCGCAATGGATTGAGGCCGACGGAAGAATTGTAGGCGACACCGCAAACAAACTCGGCAGGCTTTTGGCCAACTCTGGCTTTCGAAAACTGCCGATCATGCTTAATTCATATGGGGGTGACATGCGTTCTGCTGAAGCGATGGGCCGCATGATCCGCCGCTATGACATGACAACCACGGTGGGGCGCACAAACTTCAGCATTTGTGATCCGTTGATAGATGTTAAATGTCGTCCAAGTGTGTCCAACCACACCTATCGGGGTGAACCCGTGGAAAATCGGGCCAACTGCATGTCGGCCTGCCCGCTGGTTTTGTTGGGTGGCACAGTTCGGGTGATTGGCATCGTGTCGTATGTTGGGCTGCACCAACCCATCAGTATCAGCCACCCTTATATGGACCGCTATTGGGAAACGTGGCGCGTTGTGCACGGCCATAAAAAAATCATTTCACGCAAATTCATCAAACGTATCACCTTGCCCACCAAAACCAGTGTTGGAATTACACCGCGGCTTCGCGCAGAACTTACCAACTACATTCACGAAATGAATGCGTCTCCCAAAATATTAGACGAAATGGAAAAAGCAGCACCCGCAAAGATGAACCAGATAGACTATGGCAAAGCCCACGACCTGGGTTTATCGACACGTTTTCAAGGCCTCGAATTCATTGCCAAGGCAGATATTTGCACCGGCGCAAGCCCAATGGCCCATTGCGTGCTTATCAAATAAAAAAGGCCGGATAGTATCCGGCCTTAAAAATTCGATATTTAAAAGATCACGCTGCTTCAGCAGCTTCTTCTTTCTTAATCACTGGGCCTGAGTCTTTGCCCTTTGCTGTTACATCACGATCAACAAATTCGATCACTGCAACGGCAGCATTGTCGCCATGGCGAAAGCCAGCCTTCATAATGCGGATATAGCCACCATGACGGTCTTTGTAGCGCAGCGCCAACACATCAAACAGCTTCTTGGCTTGCACTTGATCTTTAATTTGCGCAATGGCTTGGCGGCGCGCATGCAGCGAACCGTTTTTGCCCAAGGTGATCAGCTTTTCAACAATCGGGCGCAAATCCTTGGCTTTCGGCAAGGTTGTTACGATTTGCTCATGCTTGATCAAGGCAACTGCCATGTTCGCAAACATCGCATTGCGATGTTCAGATGTGCGGTTTAATTGCCGACCTTTAAAACCATGACGCATAATACTTCTCCTTCAAACGAACCCTGCCGCAGCAGAGCATAAAAATTAGTAGTGGCTTTCCAATTTCTTGGCAAGTTCATCAATGTTTTCTGGTGGCCAATTGGTGACCTCCATGCCGAGGTGAAGGCCCATTTGCGCCAACACTTCTTTAATTTCGTTCAAGCTCTTGCGGCCAAAGTTTGGCGTACGCAGCATTTCAGCTTCAGACTTTTGGATCAAATCGCCAATATAAACAATATTGTCGTTCTTCAAGCAATTAGCTGAACGCACCGACAATTCAAGTTCATCAACCTTCTTGAGAAGCGCAGCATTGAACGGAAGTTCTTGGCGTACTTCTTCAGCAACAGCAACAGTAGGTTCGCTGAAGTTGATGAAAACAGAGATTTGATCTTGAAGAATGCGCGCTGCATAGGCAACGGCATCTTCAGGCGAAACCGCACCGTTGGTTTCAACCGTCATGATCAGCTTGTCATAATCCAAGATCTGACCTTCACGGGTGTTCTCAACACGATACGAAACACGGCGAACAGGTGAATAAATCGAATCAACAGGAATTAAACCAATCGGAGCATCTTCAGCGCGGTTACGATCAGCGGCAACATAACCTTTGCCGTTGTTGATGGTGAATTCCATGCGCAGTTCAGCACCTTGATCCAATGTGCAAATCACATGCTCAGGGTTCAAAATTTGCACGTCTGCGGATTGCTGAATGTCGCCAGCTTTAACTACGCCAGGGCCAGTTTTCTTCAGCGTCAAACGCTTTGGGCCTTCTGCATGCAAAGCGAAAGCAATTTCCTTGATGTTCAGGATCATATCCGTCACATCTTCGCGAACACCTGCAATCGATGAAAACTCGTGCAACACACCGTCAATTTGAACTGACGTAACAGCAGCACCTTGGAGCGACGACAAAAGAATACGGCGCAAGGCGTTGCCCAGTGTCGTGCCAAAACCACGTTCCAATGGCTCAGCAACAACAGTAGCCATCCGGCGCTTGTCTTTTCCAGATTGAATATCGATCTTGCTGGGGCGGATCAGCTCTTGCCAGTTCTTTTGATTGACTTGCATGTTCATGTTCCCGTTAGCCTCCGGAAGGTTCGACCTTCCAAACTCGGATTGTTGAAAAAGCGCGAAGCTGGCTTCGCACAGGAATTATTTAGATACGGCGGCGCTTTGGTGGGCGGCAACCATTGTGCGGAATTGGCGTAATGTCACGAATCGACGTCACCTGCAGTCCAACAGATTGCAACGCGCGAAGCGCTGATTCACGACCCGAACCTGGGCCCGTAACTTCCACTTCAACAGTGCGCATGCCATGTTCCATGGCAGCTTTGCCAACTTGTTCGCCAGCCAACTGTGCTGCATAAGGTGTCGATTTACGCGAACCCTTAAAGCCCATTTTGCCAGCCGAAGCCCAAACAATAGTGTTGCCTTGCACATCAGTGATGGTGATCATGGTGTTGTTGAACGAAGCGTTCACATGAACCATACCGGATGAGACGTTCTTGCGCTCTTTACGGCGCGGACGAGCAGTTTCTTTTGCCATGATTTAAACCTTATTTCTTCTTGCCGGCGATGGCTTTTGCAGGGCCCTTGCGGGTGCGTGCATTTGTATGAGTGCGTTGGCCACGAACAGGCAGGCCCTTACGATGACGCAGACCACGATAGCAGCCCAAATCCGTCAACCGCTTGATGTTCACAGCGATTTCGCGGCGAAGATCGCCTTCAACCGTGTAATCACGATCAATAATTTCGCGAATTGCCAAAACTTCTGCATCTGAAAGTTCATTCACACGCTTTGCAGCGGGAATCTTCACTTCAGCGCAAATGACCTTGGAATTAACCGGCCCAATGCCATTGATGTAACGCAACGCGATTTCAACGCGTTTGCCAGTTGGAATATTTACGCCAGCGATACGAGCCACGTTTTATCTCCTAATTAATTCATGGGCTTAAGGCCCA
>JAYUHQ010000340.1:0-1144 GCA_043766895.1 Aestuariivirga sp. | reverse complement strand
AATGATCTTGCAAACGAAACACTGAAGGCAGGGGTGCAATATGATCATCACGCGCAGCAAGATTATAAATCGGAACCTTCACCTTGCCCAAATCGATCTGTGTGCCACCCAAAACCATATTGCCATGCGACAAGCGATTGTTGAGATAGCATTCACGCAAATAAAATGAATGAACCCCTGCTGGCATGCGCGTCGAATCGCTATTCCAATAGAGCAAATCAAAAGGCATTGGATCTTTGCCCAAAAGATAATTGTTGACCACACAAGACCAGATCAAATCATTTGAACGCAACAAGTTGAAAGCATCGGCCATGCGGCTGCCCGGCAAATAGCCTTTGTCTTCCATGCGCCCTTCAATCCAACGCACCTGTTCTTCATCAACATAAACGCAAAGATCGCCAGCCTTTTCAAAATCCACCTGCGTTGTAAAAAACGTGGCCGCGTTCACGCGTGAATCTTTATGTGCGGCCATATAGCCCAAAGCCACGGCAACCAACGTGCCGCCAATACAAAAACCAATGGTGTTGACCTTTTTTGCACCCGTGGCCTTTTGCACAGCATCGATAGCGGTCAGAAAACCTTGCTGCATATAATCTTCAAAACTTTTAACACCTTGGGCATCGCCAGCGTTGATCCAAGACATCACAAAAACAGTAATTCCATTGTCAACACAATACTTTATGAAGCTTTTCTGCGGCGTTAAATCAAGAATGTAATATTTGTTGATCCAAGGTGGAGCAATCAAAAGTGGAATTTCAAAAACCTGTTCTCCAGCGGGCGAAAATTGCAGCAATTCAAAAACATCATTCCGAAAAACCACTTTGCCGGGGCTCAGCGCAATGTTGCGGCCAACTTCAAAGGCGTTCTTGTCGGTTTGCGTAATGCGCAATCTTCCATCAGGCGATTTAAAATCAGCTTCCAGCTTCTCCATGCCATGCAACAAGTTTTCGCCACTGGTTGCCAAAATGGCCTTCAATACCTCAGGGTTGGAAATTGGAAAGTTTGAAGGCGAAAGGGCGTTGATAATCTGCTCAACATAAAATTTGGCTTTTTGCTTATCGTGTTCTTCAAGGCCATCGGCATTGGCAACCATATCTTGGGCCCATTTTGCTGAAACCAAATAGGCTTGCTTCATAAAATCAAA
>JAYUHQ010000339.1:0-8838 GCA_043766895.1 Aestuariivirga sp. | reverse complement strand
GCGGCTTCACCAGCTTTCACGCCTGTCAGGAAAACGGGAACGGTAAGTTTTGTGTTGGGCACCATTTGCTTTGGTGGATCAAGCTTCACGGTGATTGTGCGGTCTGCCTCATCTTTGTTTGCTGCCATTATGCCAATGGCGCGCCCCGGCATTTTTGCATCGCCATCCACGGGCTTAAACAAGGTGGCCGTGACATAAGTGCCAGGCCCCCATTGATCTGAAACGGTGAAAGAGATCTCGCCGCCACCGGCTGAAATTTCAGCGGCTTTGGTTTCAATTAACGTTTGCCCCACAATATTCACCAATGCGATGCCAGCAAAGCGCGGATTGATTTTCACAACCGCGGTATCACCAGTTTTATATTTGGGTTTGTCTAACGCAATTTGTAAAATATCTGGCGTGTCTGATGAAACCTGCGGCACATAACCGCCCACATAAAAGTCATAACTTCCAGCGGGCCCTTTAGGATCATCAGATTCCACCAAAACCCGATAATGGCCCCAACCTAACTTGCCTTCGATAAGGCCCGATTTATTTTCGGTTGCAGTGGTTTTGCCGTTGGTGATGCGATCAGTATATTGGGTCGACTCAAATTGCCAACGACCATCTTTCTGATACCACTGAAATTCATCGCGCACGCGCAACAATTGCCAAGACAATGGCCCAGAAGCAACGCGCGCCTTGTTGGCATCAATGGCGATCACTTCAAACTGTGCCAAGGCATCATCGGCAAAATCAGTTGCCGCAGGTTTTATGCCAATCATGCCGCTTTTAATATCGGCGGGCAAAACCAAATGCCGTTCAATGGCCCGCCCGCTGCCCTCAACAATGCGAATGTTCAAGGTTGCATCCATCGGCTGACTGGTTTGAGGAATATCGGTGGGTTGGAAAGAAAGCGTGGCCTTGCCATCGGCATCAGTTTTGCCCAGCTCTTTAAGTTCTGTGCGTCCTGACGTGGCGGCTTTTTCCTCAAGTCCAAAAGAAAAACCTGAATATTCAGAAATTGTGCGCGTGGGTTTTAAAGTTAGATCACCTTCAATGCTCAAATCTGAACCGGCTGCACCATAAAGAAAGCGCGCATCAACCTGTGCTTCTGTAAGCCCCGAAAGGGAAACGGCCTTGGCCGCACTTGTCAAATCAAACTCAATCCGATCGGGGATAAAATCATCCACGCGAAATTGAACGGAATGCAGCGCATCCTTTTTTGGGTCGGTGAAGGCACCAACTGTCCACATTCCACGCATGGCCGTGGATTTTAGTGCAATATCCAGCGTGTAACCGCCTTGTCCTTGGTCAGCCACGGAATATCGCTGATATTCCACACCGTCAGGGCGAGACACAATCAGCGTCAGCGGCAAGCCCGAAATTGCCATCGCCTTTTCGTCGCGTGCAATGGCCGTCAAATGCACAGTGTGTCCCGGGCGATAGATATCGCGTTCAGGATACATAAAAATATCAATAGGGCCGGGTGCGGTTCTGCCTCCCACACCGCGATCTGAAAGATCATAGGCTGAATGGTTGATATCGATAAAACCAAAATCACCGCTGTCGTTCGCAACTGTCACCAAGGCTGGGGCATTGCCGCCCGTGCCCCGCATCACGCCGCCATCAAATGTTGCCAAGCCCAAATCATTGGTTTTGGCTTTGCCCAAAATGGCATTGCTTTTCGAAACCAATTCAACTTCAGTATTGGCAATGGCTTTTGCAGTGTTCAGCGAACGTATAAACACCGAAAGCCCGCTTTCATTCGAAAGCGTTGTAATTCCTAAATCTGAAACCAAAAGCCATTGCGTGGCCGCGCTGCCCTCATCATCATTGTTGCCATGTAACCCTGCGGGCTTGGCCGTCATCACATAAACTCCGGGCTCGCGATTTTTTAAAACGTCATCCAAGGGAAAGCTGCTGGTTACTTCCTCATTGTTGGAAATTTCGGCTTGTAAAGTTCCTGCCCAAATTTTCTTGCCGGAATCTTGGGCAATATTGCGCGCGTCATAGCTTGAGAGCTGTGATAAAAATTGACTGCCCTTGATGAAAGCAGCCAAGCCCCGTTCTGGAATGTGAAAAACCTCCACCGCTATTTCTGGTGCGTTAATTGAAACGACGGGAACACCATGGCGGCCCGCACTTGGCAAAACATATTTGGCGCCCGTAAAACGAACAGTAGGGCTGCGATCACGAATGAACACTGAAAGTGTGATTGGTTTTATGGTTTTCTCGCCAATTTCAGCGGGCAATCCATCACGAATGGTCAAAGCCACGCGCTCGCCGCGCTTAAAGCCGTCGACACAAAGTTCGGTGCCATTGACCCGCACCGAAGCAGGTGCTGAACCATCTACAGTTACAAATGGCGCATAATCAATGCGCCCTTGTTTTAATTGTTCCGAAAACTGCACGCAAACTTGCGGGTCAACCGCATCGGCATTGACCTTATAATCAAGAACCCGAAACCCATATTTCAGCTTTGCATCTTCAAATGCCGCATTCAAAACCGGCGAAGCATATGTGGCCGCAGCCAAGCGATAACTATCAATGGCCCCGCGCGTTAAACCATTGCGCACCAAAGCATTGCCAACCAAGGCCAAGCCTTCGGCCTTTTGCTTAGGGCCAACAGAACGCTCATAGGCCAGATATGCGGCGTTCAGCGAATCCTCATTCAAAATCGTGCCAGAATTTTGCGGCGCAATCGGAACCGCGTTGATCGCCATGGCCAAATTGCGCCAAGCTTCAAAACTATCATCACCCAAAACAATCAGTGATTTAAATCCATCTGCAGCGCCCTGAAAATTAAGTGCCGCTGTTTTGGCTTGGATATCTTGGTTGATTGCAATAAAATCGATGACGGCGGGTTGGGGCGCCTTTTTCAAAAAGGCAACAAAACTGTGTGCCCCAGTCACAACGGATTGATCGATAAATTTCAATTCTGGCTGAAGCGTTTTTGCAGGTGTTGCAGCTTCAGAAAATCGTGCGCCACCCACCGCAGTGTTAAATGGCATTACCACATCTGTGGCAGATTTCAGAAAGCACCAGTTCACTTTGGTATTAAAAGTGAAGGCCTTACATTTGTTATCGCCTATGCACTGAGCTTGGCAATTGGCCAGATCAGTATTTTTGATCGTTTTAAAATCACCGCCTGCATAATCAGCCCCCGGCGTTAAAATCAGAGAATCAGCCAATCCGGGGATGCAAACCGCAAAAGCCAACAGAACTGACAGCGCCAGCTTGATTAAAACGTTTCTCATGTCAGCCATCCCAAAGTGTGTTGTGGTTGCAAATCAAGCGTTAACATATCTTAATAAACAAAAATGTCGAACTGATGGCTATGTCGGCTTTTCTTTATGAAACCGCAGAATTTCAGTCGATATGCGCAAAGCCTTCGTCTAAGCCTTCCCGATGGCAGTTCTTGAATCCTTTGAAATTTATCTTGTGGCGGCACCCGGCACAGAAAACTCACTTTTGGCAGAGGCTAAGGCCTTAAACTTCACCAAACCTGTGATTGCCTCGGGCGGAGTGACAATTGAAGGCGGCTGGCCAGATGTTTGGCGGGCCAATTTGCAATTGCGCCAAACACCGCGAATTTTAGCAAGGCTTGGCGCATTTCACGTGAGCCACTTGGCCCAACTCGACAAACTTTCACATAAATTTCCATGGGGTAAGTTTTTCAGCAAGAACATTTCAATGCGTGTCGAAGCCACGTGTAAAAAATCGCGAATTTATCATGCCGGAGCTGCGGCGCAGAGAATTGAAACTGCAATTAAAGAAGAATTGGGGGCAAGCATTTCAGCTGAGGCCAATATTATCATCAAAGCCCGCATTGAAAATAACCTCTGCACCATCAGCGTTGATACCTCAGGTGAATCGTTGCACAAGCGCGGCCATAAAGAAGCCATTGGCAAAGCGCCTTTGCGCGAAACCTTGGCCAGCTATTTTCTGCGTGAATGTGGCTATACGGGAAATGAAACCGTGGTTGACCCGATGTGCGGCTCTGGCACATTTGTGATTGAGGCAGCTGAAATCGCCCTTGGGCTTTTGCCTGGCCGCGACCGCCATTTTGCGTTTGAAGATTTAAAAACGTTCAACCCTGAACAATGGCAAGCCTTGCGCAATAAAATCCAGACACGTGAAACGAAATTCAAATTTTACGGTAGCGACCGTGATCAAGGCGCCATCGCCATGTGCAAAAGCAATGCGCAAAGGGCTGGCGTTGAAGGCGTTACAGCGTTTAAACATTTTTCAGTCAGTGATTTGAAGCCACCCGAAGGCGAAGCGGGCTTGGTGATGGTCAACCCGCCTTACGGCACGCGCATTGGTGATAAAAAGCCGCTGATGGATTTGTATGCGGCGTTGGGCAAAACCTTGTTGACCCGTTTTTCAGGGTGGCGCGTGGGGTTGATCACCACAGATATATCCTTAGCCAAGGCAACGGGCTTGCCCTTCGAACCCACTTCGCCACCCATCAATCATGGCGGCTTGAAAGTGCTTTTGTTTAAAACAAAAGCGTTGAAATAAATGCAGCCAAACCAACCAAAATGCTTATTATTTGTGCAGTTGAAAAGATTGCGCGTTAATTAACGATAAGGCTTGCCAAATTTCGCAAAAGTGATTGATAGTAAGGCAATGAGCAAGTTGTTTAACGAGATGGGCGATGCCAAGGGCGAGACACGTGGCCCCTATGCCGAAATTGAAGCATGGCTTAAAACCATCAGCCGTAAAGATGTTGATCGTGCCAAGCGTGAAGCTGAAAATATGTTTCGCCGCCAAGGCATAACCTTTGCAGTTTATGGCGACGACGCTGCATCAGAAAGGCTTATTCCGTTTGATATCATTCCGCGCATATTTTCTGCGCTTGAATGGCGCAAGCTTTCGGCAGGCATTGAACAGCGTGTGCGGGCATTAAATGCCTTCATCCACGACATTTATCATCGCCAGGAAATTGTTCGGGCGGGCCGCATTCCCCATCACATCATCACCCAAAATGCGGCCTTTGTGCCCGAAATGGTGGGGGTTAATCCGGCGCGTGGTATTTATGCCCACATTGTTGGTGTGGATATTGTGCGTGTGGCCGAAAATGAATTCTATGTGCTGGAAGACAATTGTCGCACCCCTTCAGGTGTATCCTACATGCTTGAGGGGCGTGAGGCGATGATGCATCTGTTTCCAGATTTGTTTGTGCAACAACGCGTGGCACCCGTTGATAATTACCCGGCACTTTTGCGCAAAACTTTAGAAAGCGTAGCACCAGCAGGCTGTGATGGCGAACCTACAATTGTTATCTTAACGCCAGGCATTCACAATTCAGCGTTTTTTGAACACGCATTTTTGGCCGACGAAATGGGCGTTGAACTTTGCGAGGGCGGTGATTTATTTGTGTCGGATGGCGCACTTTATATGCGCACCACACAGGCCCCCCAACGTGTCGATGTTGTTTATCGCCGCATTGATGATGCGTATCTTGATCCACTATCGTTCAAACCAGATTCAGCGATAGGCATTCCCGGCCTTGTTGATTTATATCGTGCTGGCCGTGTAACAATCGTCAATGCGCCCGGAACTGGTATCGCAGACGATAAATCGATCTATACTTACATTCCCGATGTGATTGAATTTTACACGGGCGAAAAGCCCTTGTTGAAAAACGTGCCCACGTGGCGTTGTGGCGAGCCTGATGCACTTTCTTACGTTTTGGATAATCTGGCGCAATTGGTGGTCAAAGAAGTGCATGGCTCTGGCGGCTATGGCATGTTGGTGGGGCCTACATCGTCCAAAAATGAAATTGAAAATTTCCGTACAAAACTGAAAAATAATCCATCCAATTATATTGCCCAACCCACGTTGGCGCTTTCATCTGTGCCCACGTATACAGCTTCGGGTGTTGCGCCACGTCATGTGGATTTGCGCCCCTTTGTTTTGTCAGGAGATCAGGTACGCATTACGCCAGGTGGCCTTACCCGCGTGGCATTGAAAAAGGGTTCGCTGGTGGTCAATTCCAGCCAAGGGGGCGGCACCAAAGATACCTGGGTGTTGGAAGACTAATGTTAGGACGAACTGCATCATCACTTTATTGGATGTCGCGCTATATGGAGCGCGCCGAAAACATGGCGCGTTTGCTTGAGGTGGGGCATCGGATATCTCTCATGCCCGGTGCTGTGGAAGGCCACCGCGATGAATGGCGCTCCACGCTGTTAAGTGCGGCATGTGAACTTTCTTATTCAGCCAAGCATAAAGATATTGTTGCAGCAAAAGTGATCGATTTTCTCATTTTTGATGAAAGCAACCCATCCAGCATTAAATCCGTTATCCGCACCGCCCGCAACAATGGCCGTGCTGTGCGCACAGCTTTAACCCGCGACGTGTGGGAAAGCATTAACGCCACATGGAATGAGTTGGTGGCCGTGAAACCTTCTGATTTAACATCAGATCGCCTGCCGGTGTTTTTGGAATGGGTCAAACAGCGGTCTATGTCGTTTCGGGGCGCAGTTCTTGGAACGATGTTGCGCAACGAAAATTACTATTTCAGTCAACTGGGCAATTTCGTTGAACGGGCCGACAACACGGCGCGAATCCTTGATGTGAAATATTTTATTCTGTTGCCAAAGCCATCGGATGTTGGATCAGAAGTTGATATGCAACAATGGGCGCAAATTTTGCGCAGTGTTTCAGCACACCGGGCCTATCGGTGGTTTTATCGTGATAGCCATTATCGGCCGTGGCTGGTGGCAGAATTTTTAATGCTGCGTGAAGAAATGCCGCGTTCCTTGGTGTTCAGCTATCAATGGATCAACACAGCTCTTGAAGGCTTGGCCCAAATCCATGGCAAGAAATATCATTGCCATGAGCTTGCATCGCAATCCTTGGCAAAGTTACGCGCTGGCAAAATGGAAGATATTTTTCAAAGCGGCCTTCACGAATATATCCGTGAATTTGTTAAAGCCAACACCAACCTGTCTGCGTCAATCGCCCAGACTTATAATTTTCCGTGAACCCATGCGCATTCGTATTCATCATCAAACGCACTATCGTTACGCAGAACGCCCCAGCTATCTGGTGCAGCGTTTGCATCTCACGCCAACGAACTTTAATGGGCAAAAGACCATAGATTGGAAAATCTCAACGGCAGGAATTGAAAATGCCTTGGGTTATGTCGATGGGTTTGGAAACTACATCCATTTGGTCACAGCGCATAACCTGGCACTTGAAAATACTGTTCTGGCCGAAGGTGAAGTTGAAACTAAAGATACAGCAGGCCTTGTTGGCGGACTTATTTCACACGTGCCCGACAATGTGTTCCTGCGTCAAACGCAACTTACTATGCCCGACAGTGCGATTTCGGCCGCTCTTTCCAAATGGGGCAATAAGAGCACTGCACTTGAAACCGCCCATAGCTTGATGGCCCATCTGCATGAGCGTATCGCCTATGAAGTGGGAACATCAAAGGCTGATACAACGGCCGCCCAAGCTTTCGCCCGGCGCAGCGGTGTTTGCCAAGATCATTCTCACCTGATGGTGGGCATGGCGCGGGCACTTGATATTCCTGCCCGATATGTGACCGGTTATTTGGTCACTGGTATGGGTGCATCGTCTGCGGCCGCCCACGCGTGGGCCGAATTGTTGATTCCAGATCTGGGCTGGGTGGGTTTTGATGCTGCCAATGGCCAAAGCCCAACCGAGCAATATGTGCGCGTGGCGGCGGGGCTTGACGCCATGGCCGTGGCCCCGGTGAAAGGTTCTAGGCGCGGCGGCACGGCGTCTGAACAAATGACAGTTGAAGTTCGCGTCGAGATTGCGCAACAATAGACAAAACGAACCGGAATCAGTTGATGACATATTGTGTGGGAATGCTTCTCGAAAAAGGCTTGGTGATGGCTGCCGATACGCGCACCAATGCCGGCGTTGATAATGTGGGAAAGTTCAAAAAACTCCACACATGGGAATACCCCGGAGACCGCGTATTCGTTTTGCTCACGGCCGGAAATCTTGCTGTAACTCAAGCTGTTACCAGCATGCTATCTGAACAAATTGCCCACCCGCCAGAAGGCTGTGAAACCCTGAAAACTGCCAAAACCATGTTTCAGGCCGCGTTGGTGGTGGGCACGGCCGTGCGCGCCGTGAAGGAAAGCGATGAAGGTTTTCTAACTGCAAACGGTGAGGCCTTTGCCGCAAGCTTCATATTTGGCGGGCAAATTGGCGCTGAGCCACCGCGCCTGTTTAACATTTATGCGGCGGGCAATTTTATTGAAGCCACAGCCGACACACCGTTTTTCCAAATTGGTGAACATAAATATGGCAAACCGATTTTAGACCGTGTGGCCCGCAGCAGCATGGAATTGGGCGAAGCCGCAAAAATGATTTTGGTGTCATTTGATTCAACACTGCGCTCAAACCTAAGTGTGGGTTTGCCCATTGATCTTTTGACCTATGAAACGGATAGTTTGAAGGTTGAACATACCAAGCGCATCGGGCCAGATGATCCTTATTTCAAAATGCTTTCCACCGAATGGTCTAAGGCCTTGCGAACAGCATTTTCAAATATTGAAGCGTTGGATATTTGAACGTTTAAACCTTGCGATTTTCCAGAAGCTGCGCCCATTTTTGGGCATAGCGCTTGAACAATTCCAGTTCAAAAATCGCCTGGTGTTTTTCTGGCGGCTGCGTTTTTGATTCCGTGGAAAATAAAAGTGCAGCACCAATGGTGGTTCCAGTACTTCCCAATTGACCGCTAACCACTGCACGGCCGCAAGCTGCTTCCAGCATGGCTTTGAACAGCGCATTGTTGGTGAACGGGCCTTCCAGAATAATATTGCCTTTGGCACCAACCAAGGAAAGGCAAGTTGCCGTCATCAA
>JAYUHQ010000338.1:0-3349 GCA_043766895.1 Aestuariivirga sp. | reverse complement strand
GGCTTTCAATGCCATCGGCTGGTGTTCAAAGATAAAGATACACCCGATATTGATAATCTTTTTGCCCGCTTTGGCACAGCCTCGCCACATCTGTGCTTTGCGGGCCATACCGATGTTGTGCCCCCCGGCGATGAAAGCTTATGGACGCATCCGCCCTTTGCCGCAGAAATTCACCACGGTAAAATTTATGGCCGGGGCGCCACAGATATGAAGGGCTCGGTTGCAGCCTTTGCCGCGGCAGCGATCGATTATGTGAATGTACTGGGCACACAGCAAGGCAGCATTTCATTTTTGATCACCGGCGACGAAGAAGGGCCAGCGTTAAACGGCACCGTGAAAGTGCTGCAATGGATGAAAAACCATGGCCACCTTCCTGACCATTGCTTGGTGGGCGAGCCCTCATGCGTGGATACGCTTGGCGACACCATGAAAATTGGTCGGCGCGGTTCGTTGAGTTTTCAAGTCACAGTCGAAGGCCGCCAAGGCCACGTGGCCTATCCGCATAAGGCTGATAATCCGGTGCCGAAACTGGCTCGGTTTGTTGATCGTATATCGTGTGCAAAACTTGATGATGGAAATCAAAATTTTGATCCCTCGACGTTGGTGGTCACATCCTTTGATGTGAACAACCCTGCCACCAATGTTATTCCCGCCAAAGCCACCACCAAATTTAATATTCGCTTTTCAACCGAACACACGCCCGCATCTCTCAAGGCAATGGTTCAAAAACATATTGATGAAGTGAAGACCGAACTGGGTGGAAAATGGCACGTCATCGCGCATGAGGGTGCGGACGCTTTTATAACAGCGCCTGGCGCTTTTGTGGGTTTGGTGCAAGATGCGGTGGAACAAGAAACTGGTTTGGTGCCAAAACTCTCAACTTCGGGCGGAACATCAGATGCAAGGTTTATCAAAGACTATTGCCCGGTTTTAGAATTTGGCCCCACCAATGCCAGCATCCACCAAACCGATGAACATTTGAGCGTGGAAGAATTAAAAGCCACAACGCGTATTTATGGGCGGGTGATTGAGAGTTATTTTGGCGTTTCAGAATAGAGAACTTCAACCAAATATAATCCATCAGGTGGGCACACCGGGCCACAGCGGGTTCGATCTTTTGCATCCAACGCTTGTTTCATTTCAATAATGGGCCAGCGGCCTTGGCCAACGCGCACCAAACTTCCCACGATTGAACGCACCTGATGATGCAAGAATGATCGCGCCTCAGCCCGAATTTCCACCATATCGTCAAAGCGCATCACATCCAAGCGATCGAGCGTTTTAACCGGTGATGCCGCTTGGCATTCAGCAGCGCGAAATGTGGTAAAATCATGCAGGCCCACCAGATGCTGGGCCGCCTCATGCATGGCATTAACGTTAAGCAGGGCTGGCACCTGCCAGACTTTGTTTTTATCCAAAGAGGCGGGCGAACGGCGATTGAGAATACGATAAAGATAACGTCGTTTGATGGCTGAAAACCGGGCTTCAAAACTTGTGGCAACTTCTTCAGCAGCAAGCACACTCACCAAATGGGGCCGCACATTGCCGTTGATGGCATTGACCAATTCAAAGGGTTCCCAAACTTTGGGTGAATCAAAATGCGCCACCTGTGCCAGCGCATGAACCCCCGTATCAGTGCGGCCAGCGCCATGAACGGTGATGGCCTGCCCATGCAAACGTTGCATTGCCGCCTCTAAAACACCTTGCACCGTGAATGCATTGGGCTGGGCCTGCCAGCCAAAAAAACCAGTGCCGTCATATTCGATGATCAGTTTATAGCGCGGCATTAGGTGATCACCGGATGGGGAAAGCCACGCAAAAATGTGGCGGCCTCCATCACCCCTTTGCCTTCGCGCTGAAGTTTTGAAAAATGGATGGGCCCGTCTGCACAAGCAAAACTGGGCTGATCAGCGCCAAGACGTGCCGATAAAATTTTCACCCGTGCTCCGTTCAACATGCACCACGCGCCGGGAAACGGTGATAGCCCATTGATGTGATGGCAAACCTCTAATGCCGATTTCGTAAAATCAATTCGCGCTTCAGCCTTATCAATTTTCTTGGCATAGGTCACGCCCGCGCTGGGTTGAGGCGTGCCCGATGCGGATGGGTTATGCAAAACCTCAACCATCATCTTGGCACCCAAAGCCGCCAATTCATCATGAAGCGAACCTGCCGTTGTTTCCGGCGTGATGGGCAAAGCTTGCATCGCCATCACCGGCCCCGTATCGAGCCCCAGCTCCATGCGCATGATGGAAACACCAGAGTGTGAATCCCCCGCCATAATGGCGCGTTGAATGGGGGCAGCCCCGCGCCAGCGCGGCAACAACGACGCATGAACATTAAAACAGCCAAACTTGGGCGCATCCAAAATGGCTTGGGGCAACAACAGGCCATAGGCCACAACCACGGCAGCATCCGCCTTGAACGACAAAAACCGCAAATGTTCAGAATCTGATTTTAAAGTGGAGGGCGTTAAAACCGTTAACCCCTGTGCCTCAGCAAAACGATGCACAGGCGTTGGTGTTAAAACCATGCCGCGCCCTGCGGGCTTTGGTGGTTGAGAATAAACACACGCAATGTCGTGGCCAGCCGCCAATAGCGCTTTCAAAGTTGAAACCGCAAAGTCTGGTGTGCCCATAAATATCAGGCGCATTAAAGCTTGCCCAGCTTATCTGCCTTTTGGAATTTCTTGATCACCCGGTCACGTTTCAATTTGGAAATATGATCAATGAACAATACGCCGTTCAAATGGTCAATTTCATGTTGCAAACAGGTGGCGGCAACGCCCTTGGCATGAATTTCCAAGGCTTCGCCCATCCGGTCAAGATAGCGCACCTTCACTTCCAGCGGGCGTTCGACCATTTCATAAAAATCGGGGATTGAAAGGCAACCCTCTTCATAATCGGCCAATTGAGAAGATGCCCAGACAATTTCGGGATTGGCCAAAAACAGCGGTTGCTTGGCCTCGCCCTCTCTGGCCACATCAATCACCACCATGCGCTGGGCCTCGCCAATTTGAATGGCGGCAATGCCAATGCCAGGCGCATCATACATTGTCTCCAACATGTCATCAAAAAGACGGCGCGCAGCATCATCAACCACCTTTAAGGGCTTAGAGACCTGCCGCAAGATCTTTTCATCGGGCAGTTTTATGATGGATTTGACGCTCATTGAAGCTGAAATAGGCGAGCAAGCCTTAACGGTCAACGGGGCCTTGCCAAGTTTCCAAAAACCCACCATATAGCCCCTTGAGAGGTTGGCCTGCGGACGTATCGCTCGCCAACTTGGTCAGGACCGGAAGGTAGCAGCCATAACGAGACCTTTATGGGTTGCTCGTCCAGCCTCTCAC
>JAYUHQ010000337.1:0-3361 GCA_043766895.1 Aestuariivirga sp. | reverse complement strand
CAGATGATGCCTTTGTGCATGATGGTCAATTGACCAAGCGCGAAGTTCGTGCCGCAACACTGAGCGCCTTGGCCCCTGCCCCCGACCACGTGTTGTGGGATATTGGCGCAGGGTGTGGGTCTGTTTCCATTGAATGGATACGCGGCACCCGCGGGTGCGAGGCCATTGCTTTTGAACACAACGCCGATCGTTTGGCCATGATTGCCCAAAACATGGATGCGCTTGGTACGCCGCGACTAAATGTGGTGGCGGGAAAAGCGCCCGATACATTCGACAATCAGCCAGCACCACATGCTGTGTTTATTGGCGGCGGCGTTGGCAACGCTGGCGTGTTCGAAAAGGCATGGGAACATTTGCGCCCGGCCGGAAGGTTGGTGGCCAATGTTGTCACCATCGAAGGCGAAATGCACCTTTATGATTTGCAGGAAAAACATGGCGGTGACTTGGTGAAAATTGAAATCTCAAATCTTACGCCAGTGGGGCCTTATCGCGCAATGAAACCGCGGATGAGCGTTCTGCAATGGCGGGTGCAAAAACCATGGTGATGGGCAAACTTTATGGCGTGGGCGTTGGCCCCGGCGATCCTGAATTGATGACTGTTAAAGCTTGGCGTTTGATCTCAACTGCCGATGTGATCGCCTATCTTTGCGCCAACGGCAAAGACTCAACCGCGCGCGATATTGCTTTGCCTTTTTTGCCCGAAGCCGTTGCCGAAATAGCCATCGATATGCCCATGAGGGTTGAGCGAGAGCCTGCGCAAAAAGCCTATGACCAAGGTGCGGAAGAAATTTCGGCGCAGCTCAATCGTGGAAAAAATGTGATTATGCTTTGTGAGGGCGACCCGTTTTTCTATGGTAGCTTTATGTATATTTTTGAACGTCTTGCGGGTAAATTCGAAACCATTGTGGTACCTGGCGTCATGTCAATTACAGCAGCTGCCGCTGCCATTGGCCAACCGTTGGTCTCACGCGATGAGGCGTTGAAAGTTTTGCCAGCCACCATGGATGAAGCCCATTTGCGCGCCGAGCTTTCCAACTGTACCAGTGCTGCCATCATCAAGGTTGGCCGTCATTTTGGAAAAATTAAAGCGATTTTGAATGACTTGAATTTGAAAGCAACAGCGATCGAAAACGCCACACATGACAACCAAATCATCCGTGAATTGAACAGTATTGAAGGCGACTCCCTGCCCTATTTCACAACGATTATTGTGAGGGCGAAATGAAGCCAGTGATTTTTGTTCTCGGTCAATCCGCTATGGCGTTGGCCCGAAAGTTAAAGGACGAGTTTAATGGAGAAATTCATTCTCCAAAAGATATTGTCGAAGGTGATGTTCACTATGTCAAGGCAACAGATCATCTGGTGTCTATCTTCGGTGAACGGCGGGTATTAATTGGTCTTTGCGCCACTGGCATTCTTATCCGAGCGCTTGGAGCACGTCTTTCTGACAAACGTAGCGAGATGCCAGTCATAGCCGTTGCGGAAGACGGCAGCGCGGTTGTCCCATTGCTTGGTGGACACGGTGGCGGCAACGTTTGGGCAAAGCGCATCGCTGCGTTCACAAACGGTTTCGCAGCAATCACAACGGCAGGCGATATTCGCTTTGGGGGAAGTTTGGATGAACCCAACTTTGACTATAAATTGGGCAATCCAGACGATATGAAATCAGCAACTGCTGCGCTCTTGGCTGGCGTTCCTCTTGCGTTGCACTACCCCGATAATCGCCTCGATCAAAAAATGCCCGTTGAGCTGCCAAACATAAAGGTTGTTCCTTGGTCGCCAATTTTTGAAGGGGTTACGATTGAAGTAACCGAGCAAAATGTAAAAGGTGGACCGCGCCATTTGGTTTATCACCCATCAACGTTGGTGGTTGGCATCGGATGTGAACGCGGCACGGATATACAAGAAGTCCGCACACTGATTAAAGACACGTTTGCGGCTCATAATCTTTCGCGGCATTCAATTGCGGTTTATGCTTCGATTGATTTGAAAGAAGACGAACCGGCGATTACGGATCGTTACAACGTCGTTTATTTCACTGCCGATGAATTGAATGCACAATCTGCCAAGTTACAAAACCCTTCTGAAATTGTAAGGGCGGAAGTTGGAACACCCAGTGTTGCCGAAGCATCGGCCCTTGCTGCCGCTGGGCCTGACGCTGAATTGATTGTTCCAAAAACCAAAGGCAAGCGCGCGACTATAGCTGTTGCCAAAGCTGCTTTGCCGCTGCCCTATCCTGTGGGTCGATATCGCGGCCAAGTTTCAGTTGTAGGTCTTGGCCCCGGAACGTCTTTCATGCGTAGCACCGAGGCCACGCATCATTTATTGATGGCCACTGAATGGGTTGGATATGGGCTTTATCTTGATCTCGCGGCTGATCTTAAGGCCGGGCAAACTGAGCACAGATTCCCGCTTGGTGATGAAGAGGCCCGTTGTCGGCACGCCATCGAACTGGCTAAACAGGGCAAATATGTTGCTTTGATTTGTTCAGGCGACGCTGCAATCTATGCAATGGCAGCATTGGTTTATGAACTCATAGATCGCGAACCGTGTCGTATTGAAATCAACATAATCCCCGGCATCTCAGCATTCCAAGCGGCTTCGGCGCGGGCTGGCGCGATGATTGGCCATGATTTTTGCTGCATCTCACTTTCAGATTTGCTCACCCCATGGGAAGCCATTGAAAAACGTATCAAGGCGGCGGCAGAGGGTGATTTTGTAATTTCATTTTATAATCCGCGTTCGTTGAAACGACGCGACCAATTGGAGCGCGCCTTTGCCATTTTGAAAGAGCATCGCCCGCCCACAACGCCTGTCGTGATCGCTTCGAACTTGGGGAGACCTGAGGAGAAGCACAAGATTGTGAACTTCGCTGACTTTAATCCAGACGATGTTGATATGCTCACTTTGGTTATGGTGGGGTCTTCGCAATCAAAATCATTCAAGCGGGGTGACGGTCAAACTTATGCTTACACTCCACGTGGCTATGCCAAGAAAATGGATTTAAAATGACGGTACACTTTATTGGCGCAGGCCCCGGCGCTTCTGATCTTATTACTGTGCGTGGATTGAAATTAATTCAATCTTGCCCCGTGTGTCTTTATGCAGGGTCATTGGTGCCTGAGGAACTTGTGAAAGCAGCACCCGTTGGTGCCCGCGTCATTGATACTGCACCACTTCATCTTGATCAGATTATCGATGAAATGAAATTGGCCCATGCCCAGGGCCAAGATGTGGCGCGCGTGCATTCGGGCGATCCATCTGTATACGGAGCAATTGCCGAGCAAATGCGCAAGCTTGACGCGTTGGGCATTGACTATGATGTGTGCCCCGGGGTTCCGGCATTTGCGGCGGCGGCGGC
>JAYUHQ010000336.1:0-8885 GCA_043766895.1 Aestuariivirga sp. | reverse complement strand
CGCTTATTTGCTAGGCATTTAAATCTTAACACCGCCGTGATTTGTTAAAACTCGGTCAAACACATCACTCTCACAAATTATAACGCTGACCTCAATCGGATTGCCTATAAATAGGCTCTAGAAGCGTCACAAATGACTCAACAGCACGACTTAGACTTTTGCCCCCAAACACGCAAAACCCGCTATCCTATATCTCACACCCGCGCGTAATTGTTCGGAAATTGGCTTCATGGAACAATTGCGCTTTTTCTATGTGGTATTTAAAATCAATTATCTCTTTGATTTTCAAAGCTATCCAATAGTTGTGTTCGCGGGGTTCAAGATTGCTTGATATGGGCCAAAAACTTGCCGATAGGCAGGCGTGAAAGATAGGCAGAATAAGCATTCAAAGCCGCTTGTGCTTTGCCTTGCGGTGTTTTCGGCCCTGTCGATTTCTCCCATGGCTTCCATCGCTGAATTGCTTCACGTTGCTTGGCGCGGCGTTCATCCGTCCATCCTGATTTATACCAACGCGATTTTATCATCGCACAAACTCCAAGAAAATTGTTCATCATGTAACGCCACCATATCTCGCGCGCCATAGCTACCAATAATTGTGCGCCACGTTCATTTATTGCCTTTGTTTAACGGCAAGAGTGGCCTTCAAGCACAATTGAATATTAGACTTCGATGACGTGAATTGCTGGCATGGGCCAAGTTTGCGCGACAATGCCTTTGGCTTTGAGGGCTTCACCAATGCGATTTGAGGCATGTTCGCTTCCGGCAATCCACTTCATCGCTACTAAGCGCTTCAGGCTGTTGACGTGAAGCCCTGCCAATTCAGCTAGTTCGGTCTGTTTTAGTCCTGCCATCGCCCTGGATGCCGCAATATGACGGCCTGTTTTAAAGAATGTTTGATGCTGCATTGTCTATTTCTCTCTATTTTAGATAACTCATGGCCCGTGCCATGGGCACGGGGCCTAGGTGTTGAATCAAATTTCCGATGCCGTCCAGCGCTTGCGTCGCATGCGCCGCGCTTCCCGTCATCTTGGCAGTGGAATTTGTGGTTTCCAATACTACTAAAGAGGGCGTAATTGCGGGTGACTGCCCGCTGTCGTTCACCAAAGAAGGTACAAGTTTGTGGGTGTGCAAATGCCGCCTGTATGTTTTTACACAATTATTTTTGTTATCTTTCGACTCGAATCCGGCTTTCAAGCGGGCTGATTTCCCGATGTTTTCTGTCACTCCACATCTTGCCCAAACAATGCGGCCCTGAGCCTTGGCGTAGACGCGAGAATTGCTTTTTAAAGTTCGGTGGGTTTGTAAGTCGGTTCCCTTGCAAAGATAAGCCATAGCCGATGACCCGGCCGAACGGTGCTTGTGCAAACAATTATGCCCTGCAAAGGCTCGCGTGGTGGCTTGGATAAAATCTTGCCATAGACCGCGTGGAACGTGAACCAGCGCGTGAACGTGAAACCCGCCCATTGCTTCCCAAACATAAATCCAATGCAAAGCACCACCCCAATGCCTATGCCATTGCGACAAACGTTTCGTGCCAGCGCGAAAGGCTTGCAAGGGCGGCTCAATCTCTGAGAATTTTATTGTGAGAAAGCAATTAAGCAGTTTGCCAATGCCCGATGCAAAGGCACTTGCCGCCGCCAGATTGTGAATCTGGCACGGCTTCAACCGCAACTCGCACTTGGCGCGATTATATTGAACGCGATTTTGCCAAGTTGTTTTCGGGCCGCGTTTGCGTCCTTTCGCCATAAGTTAGCAATTTTTTGAATGCTTTGCTTCAGGCATGGCAGATACCCAAGCTTTCAAGTCGTCCACCAAAACAAGTGAGCGGCGACCATGTTTTCTCATTTTTAAATCACCACGGCCAATGGCTTCGTAAATTGACGAGCGGCCAACACCTGCGCGTTTGGCGGCTTCAATGATACTGATTGCAAGTTCCATATTTTGTCCTTTCAAAGTCCGAATGCCCTCGATTTCGGGCTTGTGCAGGTTTACTAAAACTTTGACGGATTTTCAGCGGACAAAAAGGAAAAGTGGATGGCAGGCAGCGGACAAGAATTCAAACTAACTAGCCGTTAGTTGCTTCGGGCCAATTAGCTTGTCTAATTTTCGCGCGACTCGCTTTGTATGCGTGTCGATGCAATCTTTGTAATTGGCACCTCTGTCTTGGAGAATTCCACGCGCCACATAATCCATAACTGTGGGTCGAATTCCCGCCCTAATTTTTGCGAGGTCGTTTCTATCTATTGCAGGCAGGCTATTTTTGCTGGTGGCAAGTATCTCACCGTCAATCATGTTCAACAGATTTTGTTGGGGGCTTGTGGTCAACCAAGAGCTAATTTTTGCTCTGCCTGAAACTCCCTTTCGTTCCTGTTGTCCTTTAATTTCGTTAAGCACCAATAGGGAGTTAGAAGCCACCACCTTCCTAAAGTTGCGAGTGCGAATGCATCGTTCAACGTGGAAGTTGTTAAGTAGTGGAACTAGTTCTGGCCGTTCATCGGCAATTCGGTTCATTATATCGGCTTGGCCACTCCAATAAGAGGCCTCCACCTGTGCTGCCAGATAGCCCTTTAAAGATTGATATCTCAGTGATTCTGTCGTTCCCGGATTGAGCTTTGACAACTTTGCATATTGTTCGACTGCGCCCATCGCCACAGTTGAAAGCGCAGCACCGCCAATTTGATCGAGTTCCTCCGATATAGCAGTGCCTTCCTGTTGTTCTGTAAATTGCCTGAGAATGGGTATCCAATCGAGCAGATTATAGCCCGTATCAACACTTTTTAGAATTTCATTCCGTAAAGTGATGCTCATTCATTCACCTCATAGTACTAAATTAATGTGGATCGGGCAGCGTTCGCCTGCTTACCAATTACATTGTATATTGCGCACGTTTTCCAGCAATAAACGCTTTGACAAGGCTTGGCGCGACAGTGGCTATCACGGGGCGTCTCGCACTACGCGGGCACTTTTGAAATGGTGGTTCCAGCGCGAACATATCATTCCGCAAAGCAACGGCACGGCCACGCGCTTTCGCTGGTATTTTGCACAACGCGAGGCGGTGGAAAGTGCGATTTGGCTATATGAAGTAGCCAAGGCGCGTGACCCCTATTCAATCGTATTGTGGGCGATAGCGGGCTGGAACTTAGCTTTGCAAAATTCCTAGACGGTTGCTCTGATATTGTTTCGTTTGCCAAGAATGCCCAAAATACCGGATTTAGCGTTGAGTACCGCGCCGCGGATGGTTCCATTGCGTCCTACTTCCCTGATTTTGTGGTCAAGAAGTCGGATAAGGAAATATGGATCGTCGAAACCAAGGGCCGCGAAGACTTGAACGACCCGCCAAAATGGGAACGCTTAAAGACGTGGTGCGCCGACGCGAGCGCAGGCGGTGATGTGATCTATCGCGCGATGTTTGTGAGGGAAGAAGATTTTGAAGCCAGTCAAGCGAAGTTGAAAGACTTCCATGCGACAATTGCAGTTTTTGAAACGTGAAAGCCCTAGCGGTTCGGTTGATCGGTGCATATCATGTGTTTACTAACGCAACTAAGGCTAACTCAGAGCTTTAATAAGTCTTTCAAAAAATTGGCGCGTCTGAAAAGGTTCCAACCTGTGAAGCCTTCCTTTGGAGTACGAAAAGCATATTTACATCTGAGTTTTCCGATTAATTGATACGATTTTGTTCCCTGCCTCGGCCTCGCAAAACGAAGCCCATGCGTCCATAAGTTTGCGGCGCTTCTCGAACAGGTCACCGCGCCGATAAGCCGCTTCCGCTTTGTTACCGATGGTATGGGCCAAAGCCATTTCGCAAACTTCATGCGGAAATGAGGTTTGCTCACTTGCCCAATCCCGAAACGTGGAACGAAAGCCGTGAACCGTGATTTCAGTTTGCCCCATGCGTTTGAGAAGCATGGCCATGGCCATATTTGAAAGCGGTTTGCCTTGCACATTGCCAGCGAACACATGGTCATTATGTTCAAGTTTCAACTTGTGAAGGGATTGCAAAATTTCCAAAGCGCGGGCTGTGAGTGGAACGCGGTGTTCTTGGCCCGCTTTCATGCGAATGGCCGGAATAGTCCACACAGCTTTTGCCAGATCAAATTCAGGCCAAGTGGCATTCATGATTTCGCCGGAACGGGTGGCCGTGAGAATGCAAAGTTCCAAAGCTAGCGCAGCGGTGGCCTGTTTGCCCCGCAAGGCCGCTAGAAGCGCTGGTAGGTCATCATAGGGCAGGGCGGCATGATGCCCCCGTGTGAGCCTTTGGCGGGCTGGCAAAATAGATTTGAGATGGCCTTTCCATCGGGCAGGGTTTTCCAAGCCATCACGGAAGCCTTGCGCTTTGGCTGAATCCAAAACGTTTTCAATCCGGCCTCTCAGGCGTGAAGCCGTTTCGGGAATTTTGGCCCAGATCGGTTGCAGCACTTTGAGAACATCGGCTGTGTCAATCTCACTTACGGGCTTGGAACGGATAGGGGCACAATAGGTTGTAAGCGTCATAGTCCACTGCGCTTTGTGTTTGTCATTGCGGAATTTCGGGCCATGGGCAGTGAGATAGTCATCGGCAAAGCTGCCAAAACTTGGAATGCCGCGTTCGGCGACAGCGCGGGCAGATTTGCCCATAACTTTCACAGGGTCATCGCCTGAATTAATCACCTTGCGGGCTTCAATCGCCTTCTCACGCGCTTGCGCAAGGGTCACATGGCCATTTGCAGCGCTGCCAAGACCCAATTCACGGCGTTGGCCGCCAAAAGCATAGAGAAACACCCAACGTTTGCTTCCGGCCTTTGTAATCGAAAGGTAGAGGTTGTCACCCGCATTGTGCCGCCCCGCCTTGGTTAGCGTTTCCACTGTTCGAGCGCTTGAAACTGCCAATCTTTTTGCCATCGCGTCCAATCCTGCCCCACAGCCTGCCCCACACAATAGAGCGGTTTGTGGTAAACGTCAACGGACGCTATAAAACGGCGATGAATAGAATAGATGAAATAAATAGGGGATATTTGACACCATGACGAATAAGTATGGAGGCCTACAAATCAATGTTAGGCGGCCTCCGTTTCCGCCATTTTTCATTTAGATATTTGAATTCAGGGTTGCGATCACGCTTGGCTATGGCTTTACCTGTAACAACCGAAAGTAACGGTTTTGTAGACCTTATGTTCCAAAAAAATGAATTTATTTGCGGCAGTAAGCAAAACTATTTTGCAAGGCGCATTCAATTCTAAAATTCAACTGATTTCGACCTTTTTTAGGAACAATATCGAATGGTTATCGTTCCTGGGTATGCACACGCTGTTGTGTGCGCACACTTAAAGGAGTTACGTTATGAAGATTTTATTGACTGCATTGGCGATCACCGCCTTGAGCACAACACTGGCATTTGCACAAACTGCTACAAAAGCTGGTGCCACCGGAGCAACGATGAGCAAGGATAATTGCACAGCGATGATGACCAAGATTCACCCCGGCGCTGACACGGCATGGACCGATGAAGAATCAAAGCCTTTTCTCGAAAAAATGGCTGCCATGAAGATGGCCCCAAAGACCGAAGGCAAATTGACGGCGGATGACTTTATGACCGCATGCCAAGCTGGCGCTTTTCCTGCTGTAAACTAACCACGCGGATCACCCTAGCGTGGCGACAAGAGTGGCCTGCTGTGAACCAAAAGGTTTCATGCAGGCTGCTTTGGCCTAATTTAATTGAATTGTGGCAAAAAATTGGCATTTTTAGCTTGTTCATGGGTGCTTCGCGCTGTAAATGCGTAGTTAACGAAATACTAAAGCAGCGTGGGACGGCGAACATGAAGTTTAGAAATTTAGCATTTATAGGATTGGTTTTTGGGGCGATCTCTGGCCAGGCACAATCTGCGGATTTGGCTGCTCCAGCCGCCTATGATTGGAACGGCTGGTTTGGTGGTTTTTATGCTGGTTATGATTTTGAACACAGCCATATTTTTGACAACCGTGTAACAACTGGGCAAACCGATTTTGACAGCAGCTTCAATCTCAGTGGTTTGGAAGCAGGCTTGCAAGCCAGTTGGAATAAGCAAAACGGCAACTTCGTTTGGGGCTTTGCGGGTGACATTGGATATAACGGTGCTTCGAACAGCACGCCTTGGCCTTTCGGCACTTCAAGCACAGTAAAAACTGATTTTGAAGGTTCATTGCGGATGCGTGCCGGTATGGCGCGTGACAATGTATTGCTTTACGCAACAGGCGGTTTGGCATTGGCTGATGTGGTTGGTGACTATTATGACACTGGCAACCGCCACGACATTATTGCGCGCTTGGTGCCCGGTGTTACGGTTGGCGTGGGCACAGAATTTGCAACTGCATCAAACTGGGTGGTGGGCGCTGAGGTTCGCTATAGTTATTTTGCCGCAGCAAAAGGCGAGACGACCACGACAGATTCAGGTTGGTATGAAAGCAACCAGATTCAAGAAACCACGGCTCGCCTGAGTTTTAGCAAGCATTTCTAACTGAAACTGAAAAAGTTTTAAGAGCTAAAGCCGACCTCAGATGGGTCGGCTTTTTTTTGAGCCTACAACGCCAATATCATGGATTGTTTTCTGAACTACAAATGCAATTGATCCACATCAATGCATAGCTTCATTTTTGGGAACATTTTGCTTCGTGCGGAGTTTAGCTTCGTGATTAATCCTGAAGGAGCATTTTATGTCGAAATTTCGTTTTGCATTTGCGATCGGAGCGCTGCTTGTTTCCACAACGTCAGCCTTCGCCGAAGGTTTGGTGAGCGTTATGCTCAAAGACACGGGGGTTACCACTGATCTCAGCAAATCCATGGGCCTCGGCATGGCCATGAATGGCGATGCCAAAAAAGCGATCATGAGCATCGACATCAGCCCCAAAACAGTGGCGCATGGCAAAGTGAAATTTTTCGTTACGAATAAATCGAAAGACGTTATTCATGAAATGATCTTGTCGCCAGTGGCAGATGTTTCAAAAACGCTGCCCTATATCGACAAAGACAATAAAGTCGATGAAGAAGCCTCCATCCACTTGGGCGAAGTTTCCGAGCTGGACCCCGGAAAATCCGGTGCGCTGATTGTTGATTTAAAGCCCGGCAAATACATTCTCTATTGCAACATTGCAGGCCACTATATGGCCGGCATGTGGACAACGCTTGACGTGAAATAATACAAATTGTTCTGCTCTCATGGCCGCGTGATGCCTGACAGGTATATGCGGTTATGAGAGTGTTTTTTATTTACAAATCAAAACTCAATTGAGTAGTTTTGGGCTTGGGCTTTTGGCGCTTAGGTTGTTTGCTGCGGCTGCCCAGTTTTTTATGAACAACCAATGCTGCGGTTTTAAATCCTTCGCCAAGCCAACGGCGGGCAATCTCATCACGGGCATGTTTGATGGCTTTTGCGTGATCAACGACTGGTGCAGGATAGTCGGTTGGTGGATGTGGCATGCGCCACGGTTCATGGATAAAGGCCGTGGGCACATCATTCAATTCGGACAGATAGCGACGAATGAATTTGCCTTCCGGGTCATGTTCAATTGATTGCTTGATCGGGCTATAAATCCGCACCGCATTAATGCCGGTTACACCTGATTGCATTTGTAATTGTGAATAGTGGATGCCGGGTTCGTAATCAGTAAAATGTTGGGCCAGAAACGGTGCTGTATAACGCCAATCCAACCACACATGATAGCTGGCAAAAGATACGAGCATGGCGCGCATGCGAAAGTTAATCCAGCCATTGGCACGCAAACTGCGCATGCAGGCATCAACCAGCGGATAGCCGGTGCGCCCATCTTTCCACGCCGCAAAATGTTCTTCATTGTGGTGTGGTTCGCGCATGCCTTCGAACGCGGGGTGCATGCAGGCAAATTCTATCTGTGGCTGCTGTTCAAGTTTTTGCACAAAATGGCAGCGCCATGCCAACTTTGATAAAAAGGCCGAAAGATTTTTGTAAAAAAATTGTGCTTCGCCATCTGGCATCGTCGATAATTCTATCATGCGCAATTTGGTCGCTTGTTCCACCTCGCGCACCGAAAGTGTTCCGAAGGCCAAATGTGGGCTTAGCCTTGAACAATGCCGCGCCGAAATGCCGGGCTTGGAAATGGTTGCCATATATTTGGCACCACGCGATTTAAGAAATGATTTCAAAATTTCTAAACCCTCAGCGCGTCCACCGCGTTGAACACTGCCTTCGAGGGCTGAACCGAACATTCGATCTTCAGGTGATGGCAACGCATGGCTTACCACTGCGGGGGCAGGGGTGATTTGTAGGGGCGGTTTGATGACAGGCAAAGCCATACGATTGTTGCGCAATGTTGCCCAACCATCGCGGTTGCCCAAACGCCGCACGACGCCGTTTGTTGGGCTTTCATGCCAGTGCACTGTGTGGCATTTGCACCATTGCCCAACCGCCAAATCACGTTTGAAGGTCCAGTCATTTCCGGTTTCTTCGTGTGACCACAGATTAAATTGCCCCAGCTCTTGACGCAGGCTTTCCAAAACCGCAACCGCGTCGCCCACGCGGATGATCAAGTGCAAACCGATATTTTCTAGCTCACCACGCAAGTGCACCAAACTGTCGTGAATAAAACACCAATGACGGCGTGATGAATCAGCCAGCTTCCAATAATCAGGTTCAACAATGAAAAGTGGCATGACCGGGCCACATGCCGCCGCAGCAGCAAGTGGCGCATGATCGGCTATGCGCAAATCACGTTTGAACCAAACGATGTTGACTGTTTTTGTCACAGATAAAAAAGCTCCTCAATGCCTATACGAAGCAATGCGAAGTTTGGAACGCGTTTTGTGAAATGAACGTTGAATTGTGATTGCGTCATGGCCACATCAGAGTTTGGAGATTGAAACCTATGAGGACGAGCAGAATTTGGATTGTTGCAGGATT
>JAYUHQ010000335.1:0-8900 GCA_043766895.1 Aestuariivirga sp. | reverse complement strand
TGGCCGCTGTGGCAGCCGTTATCACGCCGCCAGACCCTATCTCCATGCTGGCCATGTGCATTCCGCTTTTTGGCCTTTACGAAGTGGCTGTGGCCGCTGTCTGGCTGTTGGAAAGACGCCGCGCCAAGGCATCGTCAAATGATCTGACGACGACTTGACCGCGAATGTTAGGCCGTCTTTTTTGCCACCAAATAAAGCATCAAGGCTGCGCCAATGATAACAACAAGTGCACCAATTTTAACAAGCGTATTGTCACCGCCGTTGTCAACTTGAGCTTTGCCCAAAACCAACAACAAGGCACCCACCTCATAAATGGCGAATTGCGGCACAGCCAAACGTGAAGTTTTCAACTTTGGAAAATTGACATGCAACAATCCAAAAAGCACTGACGCAACAAAACCAACCAAATTGGCATGGGCATGAGAATTGGCGAAATTCAAATGGTTGGTGATCCCCATCCAGATGCCGAAAGCCATTCCGCAAATCAACCAAACCAAACCTATCAACACATAATTTCTTCCCAGATTATTCATGATTGTTTCCCACTTTTTTTGTTACCCCCACTTTTTGATTTAGGCTTTTCATGTCTAGGCGCATAGCAAGTCTGGGTTGCGTGGCCTGGCCGCACTTGTATCACTTGTTATGCGCAAAACTGGCACATGGCGCTTTGGCTAATTCATGCCATAACCGCATCCGAAAGGTGGTGCCATGGCCTGCAAATTATCAGTAAATGTCAACGCAATTGCATATCTGCGCAACCGTCGCAGCGTGCCTTGGCCAAATTTGGTTCATCTTGGGCAGATAGCCTTAAATGCGGGTGCCGCGGGGCTGACGGTTCATCCACGGCCCGATGAACGCCACATTCGCTATGCTGATGTGCCATTGTTGCGCGATTTAATTCGCAATCACTTTCCGCACGCGGAATATAATATTGAAGGCTATCCGGATGACCGTTTCTTGCGCCTTTGCGAAGAAAATGCGCCAGACCAAGTAACCTTGGTGCCAGATTTGCCGGGGCAGGGCACCTCTGATCATGGCTGGAACATTGCCAAGGCGGCTGACCAACTTTCAACAATTATCGCACGGCTGAAAAAGCATGATATGCGTGTGGCCTTGTTTGTCGATGCTGATCCAGCGCTTCCAGCCCTTGCCAAAGCCTGTGGCGCAGACCGCATTGAAATTTTTACTGGCCCTTATGGTGATGCACTAGAAACCCAAAGCATGCAGGCCGAACTGAACAAGGTTGTGGCCACCGGCAAGGCCGCAGCAAGCGTTGGCGTGGATCTAAATGCGGGCCATGACCTTACGCGTGAAAACCTGCCGCGTTTGGTTGCAGCCTTGCCCAACCTGAAGGAAGTGTCGATTGGCCACGCAATTAGCAGTGACGCAATTGAACTGGGTTTGGCTGAAACTGTTCACTTGTTTCGTAAAGCCATTGGCGACCTTTAAAAGCCACTTTTCAAAGTCGCTTGCCTTAATTTCGCCCAGCCGCTAATCCCAGCGCCAGATTTCAACAAGGAACTATAGATATGCGCGTATTTTACGATCGTGATGCAGACGTTAATCTGATCAAGGGCAAAAAAGTGGTTATCGTTGGCTATGGCAGCCAAGGCCGCGCCCATGCTTTGAACCTGAAAGATTCAGGCGCCAAAGAACTCGTTATTGCGCTTAAAGCTGGTTCAGCCACAGCCAAAAAAGTTGAAGCCGATGGTTTGAAAGTTATGACCGTGGCCGACGCTGCAAAATGGGGCGATTTGCTGATGATGGCGACGCCTGATGAATTGCAGGCCGATATTTACAAGAACGACATTGCACCAAACATTCGTGATGGCGCGGCAATTGCTTTTGCCCACGGCCTTAACGTTCATTTCGGTTTGATTGAGCCAAAGAAAACTTTGGATGTGATCATGATCGCCCCCAAAGGCCCTGGCCACACGGTGCGCGGCGAATATCAAAAAGGCGGCGGTGTGCCTTGCCTCATTGCTGTTCATCAAGATGCTTCGGGCAATGCCCATGATTTGGCCTTGTCTTACGCTTGTGGCGTGGGCGGCGGTCGCTCAGGCGTGATTGAAACCAACTTCCGTGAAGAATGCGAAACTGATTTGTTCGGCGAACAAGTTGTTTTGTGTGGTGGTTTGGTTGAACTTATTCGCGCCGGTTTTGAAACTTTGGTTGAAGCTGGCTATGCGCCAGAAATGGCCTATTTCGAATGCTTGCATGAAGTGAAGCTGATTGTCGATTTGATCTATGAAGGCGGCATTGCCAACATGAACTATTCAATTTCGAACACTGCTGAATGGGGCGAATATGTTTCTGGCCCACGCATCATCACGGATGAAACCAAAAAGGAAATGAAGCGCGTTCTGGCTGATATTCAATCAGGAAAATTCACATCCGAATGGATGCAGGAATATCGCGCCGGTGCTGCCCGCTTCAAGGGCATTCGCCGCAACAACGACAAGCACCAAATTGAAGCCGTGGGCGAAAAACTTCGCGCCATGATGCCTTGGATTGGCAAGAACAAGTTGGTTGATAAAGCGCGCAACTAAACTCAAAAGTTGCAATACCTGAGATTGCCTCAGACCCCCGAAAAACCAGAAAGGCCGCAGATTTGCGGCCTTTCTTTTGTCACATTGATTTTGCGCCCTGCAATATTGACGAATCATTAACCTTCATGCAACTTCTGCGATATAAACAGGGGTGCATACATGAAGTCTTTTTTGCGGGTGAGCTTGTCGCTGTTCACATTGTTCAGCTTTTCTGCGGCTCAGGCAGCTGATATTGTTGCCGAATTGCATTTGATCAAGGGCAAGGTTTTGGTAAATTCCGGCCACGGCTTTGTTTCGGCTGTTGCCGTCAATGCAGGCGATAAAATTTTGATCGGCGATAAAAGCCGCGCGTTGCTCACTTATGCCAATGGTTGTGATGTGCCCCTAACCGGCAAACAAATTTATATCGTTCCGGCAGAGCCACCCTGTGCGCCAACTGAAAAAATCGCTGAAGTTCAGCCAACCATGCCAGAACCGCCACCGATGATGGCACCTGCACCTGCGGTTGTTGATAGCGGTGGGGCCGCATTGGGCATGATCGGTGTTGTGGCGGGCGTTGGCCTTTTGGCTGGCGGGGCATTTTTGCTGTTGAGAAAGCCAGCCAGCGGCTGATTTCTGCTCACCAACAATCACCTCATTCAAAAACGCAATCGGCGGGATTTTCCCGCCGATTCTCTATTTCAATCATGCTCAACGGATCAATATTTCCGCAAAAGCCCAACCAAACGTCCCTGTACTTTGACACGATCTGTGCCGAAAATGCGGGTCTCATAGGCGGGGTTTGCCGCTTCCAAGGCGACAGAAACACCCTTGCGACGCAGGCGCTTTAAAGTTGCTTCTTCATCATCCACCAATGCAACAATAATGTCGCCATTGTTGGCTGTGTCGCCCCTGCGAATGACAACAGTGTCACCTTCAAAAATGCCCGCTTCAATCATCGAGTCACCCTTCACTTCAAGGGCAAAATGTTCCCCGCCGCCCAACATTTCTGGCGGAACCATAATATTGGCTGTGTGGTCTTGAATGGCAGAAATTGGAACACCAGCCGCAATGCGCCCCATCATGGGGATCGACGTGGCGCGAGACCCGCCATCATTATTGGCCGAAGGCCCGGGCTTGGCGCGGCCAAGCGACCCTTCAATGACGTTGGGTGTAAAACCGCGTTTGACCAAACTTGGCGTATGCGACTCAGGAAGTTTCAACACTTCCAATGCGCGTGCGCGGTTTGGCATGCGCTTTAAAAACCCGCGCTCTTCAAGGGCCACAATCAAGCGATGCACGCCAGACTTTGACTGAAGGTTCAATGCACCTTTCATCTCTTCGAATGAGGGTGGAACACCTTCTTCCTTCAAGCGTTCGTTGATGAACAACAGAAGTTCAAGTTGTTTGCGTGTAAGCATGGTATACCTCGTGAATCGGAACAATTGCGCAACAGAGATAACTGTTCCTTAAAGGTTCCGCAAGTGTTTTCCTTATGAACCCAAATTCAGCAAGAGAATATCAACCACATCACCGGTCTTGGCCGCGGTTTCAAACGGTTTGCGAACAATCAAACACTGTGCATCACGCATATTCCGCTGCATGGAGGAATCTTGTTTTGGCGCTGCAGCAACACGGCGCGTTCCATCTGGGGCTATCTGCAATGAGGCCCGCAAATAATCTTGCCGTTGGTCGTTGGCGGGCAAATCAGCTGTCAAAATTGCTGTGTGCGACGGCTGTTCAACGCTCAAGTTCAACATGGCAGAAATTAAAGGCTTGAGAAATAACTGCGCACACACCAATGCCGCAACCGGATTGCCGGGCAGGCCCAAAACCCGCAATTTCCCCTTTGTGCCAAACATGAAAGGTTTGCCGGGCCGCATGGCAATTTTCCAGAAATCAATTTTAACGCCAGCCTCGCGCAAAGCCTGTTGAACAAAATCATGGTCGCCAACCGATGCGCCGCCGGTGGTGATTAAAATATCGGCCTTATCTGCTTTTCTGATCGCCGCCGTGATCGATCGAAGATTGTCGGGAATAATACCAAGGTTGATAACGCGTGCGCCCAAAGCTTTGGCAAATGCCAACAACGCGTGATTGTTGGATGAGGTGATTTGATCAGCCCGCGCCTTATAGCCGGGCAAAACCAATTCATCACCGGTTGTTAAAACAGCAACAACAGGCATTCTCCGTACACGGATGAAAGCATTATTGCCTGAAGCCGCAAGACCAATATCACGCGCATTGAGTATGGTGGAACCGGGCACAAGTATGGCACCCTTATGAAAGTCCAACCCACGCGGCCTTATGTTGCGGCCAAGGCCGGGCCATTCGCTTACACGAACAGATTCACCCTCAACCGCAACGTTCTCTTGAATGACAACAGTATCAGCGCCCCTTGGAAGTGGCGCACCCGTAAAGATGCGCACCGCGTGGCCGGGCTTCACCAGACCTTTGAACCCGTGGCCTGCCGCCGCCACGCCCACCACGCGCAGGGGCTTTTGGCTGTCTTCATAGCGAATGGCATAGCCATCCATGGCAGACGCAGCAAAGGGCGGTTGATCGCGTTTGGCCATAATTGGCTTTGCAACAACGCGCCCCAAAGCGTGGTCAAGCGCAACACTTTCTGCAGGTAAAACGATAGCGGTTTTGAGAATGCGGCTGAGGGCTTCATCAACAGGCACCAACGCCATTTAACTGGCCTTGAATGTGCCAGACTTGCCGCCAGATTTTTCAATCAGCTTTAAATCTGAGATCACCACGCCGCGATCAACGGCTTTCACCATGTCATAAAGCGTTAAGCACGCAACCGAACACGCGGTCATGGCCTCCATCTCAACGCCAGTTTTTCCTTCCACTTTTACGGTGGCTTCAACATCAATATGGCTTTGGCCGAATTCAAAATGAATGGCCACTTTGCTAATCATCAGCGGGTGGCAAAGCGGAATAAGATCAGACGTTTTTTTCGCGGCCTGTATTCCGGCAATGCGCGCTGTGGCCAAAACATCGCCCTTTGGCGCCTTGCCATCAGCAATCAATTGAAGAGTTGTGGCCAACAGGTGAACGCGCGCCCGCGCAACGGCAATGCGTGTGGTAATGGCTTTGCCAGACACATCAACCATGTGGGCTTGGCCAAGGGCGTCGATATGCGAAAGCGTGTTCATGCAGCGGCCAAAATTGCTTTGGTGGCGGCGGCCACATCATGCTGGCGCATCAGGCTTTCACCAATCAGAAACGTTGAAGCACCAGATTTTGCCAATCGTGCCAAATCTTGCGCGTTGAACAATCCACTTTCAGCCACCACCAATCGATCATTTGGCACCATGGGGGCAAGAATTTCCGTGGTTTCCAACTTTGTTTCGAAAGTGTGCAAATTGCGATTGTTAATGCCAATCATGGGAGACTTCAATTTTAACGCACGATGCAACTCGGCTTCGTCATGCACCTCTATCAACACATCCATGTGAAGTGCCGTTGCAGCGGCTTCAAGTTCGGCGCCAAGCGCATCATCAACCATAGCCATGATGATAAGGATGCAATCAGCGCCCCACGCCCGCGCCTCAAGAACTTGATAAGGGTCGATCATAAAATCTTTGCGCAATGCGGGAAGGGCGCAGGCGTTGCGCGCTTTGCTGAGATAAATCGGGGCCCCTTGAAATGAGGGTCCATCGGTTAGAACTGAAAGGCACGAAGCGCCGCCAGCCGCATAGGCCTTGGCCAGAGCAGGGGGATCAAAATCTGCACGAATCAATCCTTTTGAGGGGCTGGCTTTTTTAATTTCGGCAATCAATCCATATTGGCCCGCATCGTGTTTGGCCTTCAGTGCTTTGTAAAACCCGCGCACTGGCGGTTGGGCAGCAATCTGTTTGCGCAGTTCATGTTCCAAAACTGCGCGTTTGGCCGCCGCCACTTCAAAGTGTTTATAGGCTGCAATTTTATCAAGAATGGTGGCCATTAACTGTTCGAAACCTCAACCAAATTCGCCAACTTTTGTTCTGCGGCACCAGACATTATTGCCTCGCGCGCCATGCCAACACCTCGTGTCATATCTGCCACTTTGCCAGCCACAATCAATGCCGCCGCCGTCGTCATCACACTGGCATCAGCAAAAGCTGAAGGCTTGCCCGCCAAAACGCTGCGCAAAGCTTCAGCATTATGGGCGGCATCGCCACCCTTTAAATCATCGGGGTTGGAACGCGTAACGCCAGCGGCCTCAGGCGTCAATTCAAAGCTGGTTATCACACCGTTTTTTAACTCTGAAACCCAAGTGGTTCCGGTTGGCACAATTTCGTCCATGCCGCCTTCACCATGGCAAATCCAACAGGCGTCTGAGCCCAAGTTCTTCAGAACATGGGCGAGGGGTTCAACCCAAGCCTTTGAATAAACGCCTGTAATTTGCTTTCTGGCACCAGCAGGATTGGCCAACGGGCCAAGCAAATTGAATATGGTGCGCGTGCCAAGTTCAACACGCGTGGGGCCCACAAACTTCATCGAAGAATGGTGTTGGGGTGCAAACATAAAACCCACACTGGCCTTTTCAATACATTCTGAAATTTTCTCGGGCGAAATATCCAGCTTCACGCCCAATGCCATCAACACATCTGCCGCACCCGATTTAGACGACAGCGCCCGGTTGCCGTGTTTGGCCACTTTCAAGCCAGCACCCGCCGCAATAATTGCCGCACAGGTGGAAATATTATACGAGCCAGAGGCATCGCCACCTGTGCCCACAATATCAATCACATCATCAGGGGCCGCAACGCGTACCATTTTTTCGCGCATAATTTCAACAGCGCCGGTTATCTCATCAACGGTTTCGCCGCGCACGCGCAGCGCCATCAACAGGCCGGCAATTTGTGATGGCGTGGCCTCGCCCGACATCATCACGTTAAAAGCCTCGCGCGCTTCCATGCGGCTAAGGGCTTGCCCATTGGCTGCCTTGGCGATGAGCGGTTTAAGATCAGCCATGATGAGCCTTGTTCAAATGGGCCTTGTCTAAAAAATTCTTCAATATTTTGTGGCCGTGTTCTGATGCAATGCTTTCAGGGTGAAATTGCACGCCATACACATCCATGGTTTTGTGTTGAAGCCCCATAATCAAACCATCGGTTTCTGCTGTCACTTCCAGTTCGGCGGGCAAAGTGGCGCGGTCAACAACAAGGGAATGATAGCGTGTGGCGGTGAAATCTTGCGGCACATCGTGAAACACGCCGGTGTTGGCATGGTGGATGCCTGAAACCTTGCCATGCATTTGCGTTGGCGCGCGAACCACAGTGCCGCCAAAGGCCTCGCCAATGGCCTGCATGCCCAAACACACGCCAAACAGCGGCACTTTGCCTGCGGCCTGTTTCACCAAGTCAATAATCATCCCTGCTTGTGCAGGTGTGCCAGGGCCTGGAGAAATGACAATGGCGGCAGGCTTCGCTGATAACACTTGGCCAACCGAAATTTTATCGTTGCGGTGCACCACAGTTTCAGCGCCAAGATCGCCCAAATAGTGATAAAGATTCCACGTAAAGCTATCATAATTATCGATCAGGATAATCATTGCCCCCTCCCAGCCCGGCCAGCAAATCGCACCGCTTCTTCAGCTGCACGAAACAGCGCCTTGGCCTTGTTCACACATTCTTGCAATTCACTTTCGGGGTTGCTGTCGGCCACCACACCAGCGCCTGCTTGCACATACATCTTACCATCTTTCACAATGGCAGTGCGCAACACAATGCAGGTGTCCATTTCGCCATCAGCACCAAAATAGCCAACACAGCCACCATAAATTCCGCGCTTGTTGATTTCTAACTCGTCAACAATCTGCATGGCCCGCACCTTGGGCGCACCAGACACAGTGCCGGCTGGAAAACCTGCAACCAGCGCGTCAATTACATCATGCTTTCTATCAAGCTTGCCTTCAACGTTTGAAACGATGTGCATCACTTGGCTGTAATATTCTAAAATGAATTGATCAGTCACTTTGATTGAACCAATTTCGGCCACACGCCCCACATCATTGCGCCCCAGATCAAGCAACATTAAATGTTCAGCGCGCTCCTTAGGGTCTGCCAACAATTCTTCAGCCAGCGCTTTGTCTTCAGTGGGTGTGGCACCACGACGACGCGTGCCAGCGATCGGCCGAATTGAAACTTTGCCATCACGCACCCGCACTAAAATTTCAGGGCTTGAGCCCACCACGGCAAATTTATCAAAATCCAAATAATACAAAAATGGCGAAGGGTTCACCCGGCGCAATGCCCGATAAAGCGCAAAGGGCGGCAATACAAATTCGGTTTCAAACCGCTGCGACAATACCACCTGAAAAATATCACCCGCCGCAATATAGTCTTTGGCCTTTAAAACCATCTGCCGATAATCTTC
>JAYUHQ010000334.1:0-8937 GCA_043766895.1 Aestuariivirga sp. | reverse complement strand
GCGCCTATGCGGTTGGGACTATGTGGCGGGTGTCGTTGACGGGCAAAATTTTGGCATTCCAATTTTTGGAAAGAAGATAAAAATTCAGGTTGATCGTGCGCTTGAATTGGTCGACGCGACAGCTTTAGCAAAAAAGCCGTTGGGTGAACTTTCAGGCGGCGAGAAACAAAGACTGCTTTTGGCACAGGCGCTTGTGGGTCAACCCAAGTTGTTGTTGTTGGATGAACCATTAATCAACTTAGATCCTGCCCAGCAAAACAATGTGGTTCAACTTGTAAAACGTCTGCAACAAGAACTTTCTATTCCAGTAATTTTTAGTTCCCATGAAATCAATCCGCTGTTGGGGGCTCTTGATCGTGTGCTTTATCTTGGCAATCAAAGTGCCGCCATCGGCAGTGTGAAAGAGGTTATTACCGGCCCTGTTTTGTCTAAGCTTTACAATTCGCCAATTGATGTGCTGCACATTGGGGGGCGCGTTTTTGTGATGTCAGACAATATTGAACTGGAGCGAGATGCCCATAACCACGAGCATCAAAATGTTTGATTTTGAATTTATGCGGAATGCTTTCATGGCCGCTGCAATTGTTGCCATAATGGCGGGGCCTGTTGGTTATTTTTTGGTGCTGCGTGGGCAGACTTTTGCTGGCCATGCATTGGCCCACGTAGGCTTTACCGGAGCAACAGGTGCTGTTTTAATTGGCGCGTCGCCATTGACAGGGCTTATAATATTGACCGTCGCTGCGGGCTTTGGCATGGGCTTATTCGGCGAACGATTGAACAACCGCGATGTTGCCATCGGTCTGGTGCTCGCAACGTCACTGGGTTTTGGCTTGTTGTTTCTGCATTTCTTCACATCGTTTGCAACACAGGCGACAGCGCTGTTGTTCGGCAACATTTTGGCAATTAGCGGCCACACATTGTTGGTTCTGGTTGGGCTTGCAGTTATCAGTCTGGCGATGCTTGCTATTATTTCACGCCCACTTCTTTTTTCAAGTTTGCAACCTGAATTGGCCGAAGCAAAAGGCGTTAACATAAAATTTATTTCGACAGCATTCATGATCATTGTAGCTTTGGCCACTGCGGCCAGCTCTCAGATTGTCGGCGTGTTGTTGATTTTTGCATTGATGGTTGGCCCAGCAGCTACGGCGCAGAGCGTGGCGAAGAGTGTTCAGGCAGGCATTATACTTTCAATTGTTTTTGCTTTGTTTGAAGCTTGGGGCGGTTTGGTGCTGGCCTATTTTACTGACTGGCCGACGAGTTTTTGGATCACTATTTTAAGCACGTTGGTTTTTTTGGTTGCGCAGATCGACCTTCTCAAACTTGGCAATTTATCGAAGATTGCGGAAAAACATGAACATCATCACTAAGACGCGTTCAAAAAAATGAAGCGCTTTTATATTCCGATTTTTATCGCATTGGCGATTGTGGGCGCGGGCGCGCCGGCAGTGGCACATCCTCACGTTTGGTCTGATATATCATCGCAATTGCTTATTTCTGATGATGGAAAAATTACTGGCGTTCGTATGGAATGGACCACCGACAAGACCTACGCCAAAGACGCACTCGATGGCATGGACTTGAATAATGATGGTGTATATGAGCCCGAAGAACTGGCGAAGCTTACTGAAGAGAATTTGAGTGCGCTTTCAGAATATGACTATTTCGTTTTCTTTTGTGTTAGTGGTGAAAAACAAAAAAATGGAAAGGCCATTGATGGCAAGCAAATCTATAATCCAGCAGATGGTCGCCTGACCTTAGACTTTACAGTGCCGCTGGAGACGCCGCTTGATCCACGCAAAGGTGAGGTGCAATTAAAGATCTATGATCCGGAATTTTTCATCGATTTTGAGTATGTCAAAGAACGGCCATTATATATTTCCAAGAAGTTGCCAGATCATTGCTCTGCCAAGCTTATGCCTATTCCCAGCGACACAGCGCTTGATCAAACAAAGCAAATGCTTGCGACCAAAGGTAAAGACTGGAAGCCGGTAAACGACGAGGATTTCGGTGGGATGTTTGCACAGGCGGTAATTGTTCGGTGTGAGGCATGACAAAATTATTGATACGATGCATTGTCGTTTTGCTTTGCATGCTGACTTTTGTTCCCGGCATAACGCAAGCCCAAGAAAAACAGCAAGTCGATACATTTGACCAACGCAAGTTGCTTGTGCCGCATAAAAATCCTGACGGCACGATTAAAGTTGTGCCGTTTTTGACCGATCCCGTCTTGTGGGCGCGTGGTGAACAACAGAATTTTTACGGTGCCATGTCAAACGCATTGCGCGCTATCCGCGATGGCAATGCCTTCCAATCCGGTTTGACATTAATGTACTTAAGTTTTGCCTATGGGGTTTTTCATGCGGCGGGGCCTGGCCATGGCAAGGCTGTGATTTCGGGATGGCTATTGGCCACTGAAAATCAATTGCGGCGCGGCGTTTTGGTGGCATTTATGAGTGCCGTGGTGCAAGCATTCACCGCCATAGCGATTGTAACGGTATTATATCTGGTGGTTGTCAGTGTTGGCAGTGCCGCCAAAGATGTAGCGGGGTTTCTTGAAACCGCAAGCTATGGGTTGATTGCGCTCATGGGTGGATATTTGTTGTGGACAGGTATAGAACCCCTTTTAGTAAAAAAAGTGAACACGGTTTATGCCACCAACGGGCCGACTTCAACAGATCATCATTTTGAAATCGTCAATCATCTTTCCCATGATCACGGGCCGGATTGTGATTGTGGTCACGCACATGTGCCAACTGCGCGCGATGTTTCAGCTAGTCTAACATGGTCAAAAGCTTTCTCGTTGGCCTTTGCCGTGGGCATTCGTCCTTGCACGGGCGCCCTGCTTGTTTTGGTTTTTGCCAAAACAATTGGAATTTATTGGGCAGGCATTGCCTCAACTTTTGCTATGGCATTTGGAACTTTTATAACTGTAACAGCAGTTGCCGCCCTTGCTGTTTACTCTAAACAACTGGCCGAACGCTTGGCAAAGCGCGACACACGCTGGATGAATTGGATGACAACAGGTTTGCGCCTGGCCGCCGGTGCCGGAATAATGCTCTTTGGCATTATTCTTATGCTGGGTTCTTTTGGTGGGCCTTCCGGCAATATGTGAATCTTTGCACCCACCATGTGTTCTGAATTGATTTATCAGAAGCCTAAACGATAAAACTAAATCATCGCCATGCCGCCGTTAACATGCAGGGTTTGGCCTGTAACATATCCGGCTTCGTCAGATGCCAGATAGAGCACGGCTGCGGCAATATCTTCCGGCCCACCCATGCGGCCAGCCGGAATGCGGCCGAGAATTGCTTCTTTTTGTTTTTCGTTCAATACGTCAGTCATCGGTGTGGCGATAAACCCGGGCGCGATACAATTGACGGTGACGCCGCGTGTAGCCAGTTCTTGTGCCAATGATTTGGTAAGCCCGATAACACCGGCCTTTGATGCCACATAATTGGCTTGGCCGGGGTTGCCGGTTACGCCCACAATCGATGTAATGTTAACAATGCGGCCAGCGCGCTTCTTCATCATGCCGCGCATGGCGGCACGGCAAAGGCGAAAATTTGCGGTGAGGTTTACATCAATCACCGATTGCCAATCATCATCCTTCATGCGCATGGCCAAGCCATCTTTGGTGATGCCTGCGTTGTTGACAAGAATATCCAATCCCCCCAAGACCAGTTCAGCAGACGGGATGAGTTTTTCAACGTCTTCCGCGCTGGATAAGTTACACGGCAATACGTGTACGTTTTCACCAATTTGAGATTTCAGTTCTTCAAGCTTTTCAATGCGGGTGCCTGAAATGGCGATTGTTGCGCCGGCTGCATGCAAGGCTTTGGCAATGGCCGCACCAATGCCGCCTGAGGCGCCGGTGATCAATGCAGTTTTGCCTGTCAGATTAAACATGGTTTTATACTTTCAGTTTGGCTGCCACTGCAGCGATGTCTTCAGGGGTTCCACAGGCCGTTGCCAATGCTTCCGGTGCATTCTTTTTTGCTAATCCTGTCAATACTTTACCAGCGCCAATTTCAACAAAAACATTAACAGCGTGCTGGGTCATATAGCCCACACATTCGCGCCAGCGCACGGTTCCGGTTACCTGTTCAACCAGCTTGGCGCGAATGGTTGCTGGATCAGTCAACGCGCCAGCAACCACGTTGGCAATGATTGGCACAAGGGGGGCATTCATGGCAACGCTGGCCAGCGCTTGGGCCATAACGTCGGCGGCGGGCTGCATCAATGCGCAATGGAAAGGGGCAGAGACGGCAAGCAAAATGGCGCGTTTGGCACCCTTGGCCTTGGCAATTTCACAGGCACGATCAACCGCCGCTTTGCTGCCAGAAATCACAACTTGGCCATCAGAATTGTCATTTGCCACTTGGCAAACTTCGCCTTGTGCTGCTTCAGCCGCCACAGCAACTGTGCTGGCAAAATCCAAACCCAAAATTGCTGCCATGGCACCTGTGCCCACAGGTGTTGCGGCCTGCATGGCTTTGCCTCTAATTTTCAGCAGGCGTGCCGTATCCGCCAACGTAAATGTGCCCGCGGCTGCAAGTGCAACATATTCACCCAAGCTGTGGCCGGCCACAAATATGGCGTTGTTTGCAACCGAGATTCCATGTTCGGTTTCCAAAACTTTCAAAGCAGCCATGCTGACCGCCATCAAAGCGGGCTGGGCATTTTCGGTCAGTGTCAAATCAGCCTCTGGCCCATCCCACATCAGCGCAGACAGTTTTTGCGATAGCGCTGCATCCACCTCATCAAAAACCTGTTGGGCTGCGGGAAAGGCCATTGCCAATGCCTTGCCCATGCCCAGCGCTTGGCTGCCTTGGCCCGGAAATACGAATGCTGTTGTCATTTAATCCTCGTTTTGCGCCAAGCAACACACCACACAGGCCCTGTCAATGCCAGTATGTTTTTGGCGTTGGCATTAGGGGTTATTTAATCACGCGTCGCTAAACTCAAATTAACACATAAGGTTGTGGTTGTGAAAAAATATATCCTTTGGTTGATCTTGATCATAACCGCTTGCGGTTTACTTGGTTCGGTGCAGCTTCGTTGGTTGAGCGAAATGGCAACGGCGCGCAGCCGTTTCATCGAACAAAGCCACGCCGAAACCCAACTTAGTGCCGAGAAAATTGATTCCGTTTTGCATTCGATCTACGAAAATTTGCGAACGCTGGCTTCCATCCCCGGAATCCGAAACATGGATCATTCAAGCGACAATTTTTCAGCTGATACCCGCACAATCGCGCAGCAAATCTACAACAATTTGGCAACCAACGTGGCTATTTCCAAAATCTACGTTTTGCCCATCGATTTTGATCCCAAAAAAATAGACCCAAAAACGCAGAAGCCGCAAACACCAATTTTAACTTTTGACCAATTTATTGTTGATGGCGGCGATGAGCAATCTAACGCCCAACGCATCAGCCACCTTATGGATGTTATGCGGCCTGTTGCTGGAAGCCCTGACAAAATTGACACGTTTGAATTTTTGCAATTGGTTGATCATGCCCATTGGCTTCAAGACAACTATGCAAACAAATCGCAAATATCGGGCTTAGACGTTCCGTTTATCAGCGGCTCGGAAATTATTACATCCGACAACAGCTTGTTCACAAAATCTGGAAAAGAAAGTGATCGTTATGGGATTGTTTTTTCCGTTCCATTTTATGACGCAAAGGGCCAAATCAAAGGACTTGTTTCAACAGTTATGTTAACTGCCAACTTGCGCAACGGCATTCCGCGCGCCGATACAACTTTGCTGAACGTGGCAACCAAATACAACGTTTCTACGGCGGCGATGCAAAATCCATTCGCACTGTTTAGCAAAATTCAAAACACAGAATCGAAAACGATCTATTCAGAAAAACTCAGCGTTGCCACACGCGATTGGCGCAGCCCTTGGCTGATCTATGGCGAAAAGGTTGATCAAAATTTCTATGAAAGCTCGATCGTTCGTGCAATCGACGTAACGCGGCGCAACACAGCTTTTGGTGTTTTGGTTGCAGCGGTGCTTGGTGCGCTTAGCCTGTGGTTGACAACACGGAATATGAAACAAGCCAATCTGCTTGCGGAAAGCCTCAACAAGGCGCGCATTCTGGCAGAAGAGTCTGAACGTTCGGCACAAGATAATGCAAGCCAATTGCAGAAACTCAATGATGACATCAGTCGGCTTAATCAAGAACTGGCTGAAAAGCTGGACATGCTTTCAAAAGCCCAAGACGATATTGTTAGAAAAGGTAAGATGGCACAGCTTGGGCATTTAGTTGCCACTGTTGCTCATGAAATTCGCAATCCATTGAGCGGCATTCGCAACAGCGCCTTTTTGCTTCAACGCAAATTAAAAGACACCCCAGGCGACTTTCAAACTTATTTTGCCCGCATCGAAACGGGCATAAGCAGATGTGATACAATCATTACTCAGTTGTTGGACTATTCACGGTCGCGCAAATTGATCGCTGAAAAAGCAGATCTTACGCAATGGCTTGAAGAACTGTTGAACGAACACGCAAGCAAACTTCCGCCCACAGTGCAGCTCAGTTTATCGTTGCCTGAAACTCAACTGATAACCCCTTTTGATAAAGACCGTTTACGCGGCGGCATTGTCAACTTGGTCAACAATGCGGCAGAAGCGCTGATGGGCAAAAACAATGAAGAGGCCCAATCTCGGCTGATTAATATCGAGTTGAAAAAAACCGCGCGCGGCACTGAAATCGAAGTGCGTGACAACGGGCCTGGCATTCCTTCTGATATCCTTGCAAAAATTGGCGAGCCGCTTTTCACCACGAAAAGTTTTGGCACGGGTTTAGGTTTGGCAATGGTTCAAAAAACCGCCGAATTGCATGGTGGCAGTTTGGAAATTCAATCCGAACATGGCAAGGGCGCCGCATTCAAGATTTGGTTTCCGGTCATCAATGATAATTCTATTGCCGCCTGAACGCGCCAACCACCTCGAGATGAGGCGTATATTTAAACTGATCGACGGGTGTCACTTCTTTCAAAACATAGCCGCCATCAATCAAAATCTTGGCATCACGCGCAAATGTTTGCACGTCACATGACACCGCGATTACAGTTTTCACTTTAGATTTTGCAATATTGCGACATTGAGTTTCGGCACCCGCGCGGGGCGGATCAAAAACAATGGCGTCATATTCATTAAGCTCTGCTGGCACGAGTGGATTGACGAAAAGATCTTGCACCGCAGCTGTAATGGGCTTTAGCCCCACAACATATCGAACAGCATTCTGCAACAACGCAATTGAGGGCTTATCTGAATCGATGCCATGAACTTTGTGTCTTTCGGCCATGGCAAATGCAAACGGACCAACACCGCAGAAAAGATCAAGAATGGCTTTTGCTTTTTTCAGGTGCGGCTCCAATAACCCCGCCAATGTCTCTTGCCCCAACAATGTGGCTTGTAAAAACGAACCAATTGGCAATTGCACTTGGGCTTTGCCCATTTGGGTAACAGGTGGCGTAATTTGGGCCGCCGCAAGCCCATTGATCGACACGCGCAAAATGTTGTGGCGTTGCATCAGTATTTCAAAACCACCCATCACCTTATCGGCCAGTTTGCGTTCGGCCTTCACAGCAACATCCAGGCCATTGTCGGCCGCGGTGATCGACACATCGCAATTGCCCAGCAACGCCCCAAATTGCCTGGCAATTTGCGGCGCGTTTTGCAGGTTTGGCACCAAAATGGGGCATGCATCAAGGGCTACCAAAGCATGAGTTTTTTCAGCCATGAAACCAGCAACCCATGCACCATTGGCTTGCCGCACATGCAATGTTACGCGCCTGCGGCCAGCGCCATGGGCATCAATAATGGGGTTTAGTTTGGTTTCAATATCATGGGCCTTCAACGCTTGCTCTAACAGCCCAACCTTCCATGCTTGATAAGGTTCTAAGCGCCAATGTTGAAGCTTGCAGCCACCGCATGTGTCAAACACCGGACAAAACGGCACAATGCGATCAGCAGAAGCTTGCTGAACCTCGCCCGTTTTCGATGATATAATTTCGCCCGGCAAAGTTCGGGCAAAAGCTTTTCCTTGGGCCAAGCCGTCGCCGCGCTCGCCCACACGTTCAATTTTCAAATCAGACATGATGATAGGTTATCACTAAACCGTGGCCATGCTGCAAAGAGATTGCAACTTCGCCCTCAGAAACATTTGCCAAGGTTAAGGCGCTGCCCAATTTTACATTGCGTTTTACCAGCGGCCAGCGCACGCCACTGATGGAAAGACCCACCAAATCAGTCATGGGCATGAGGCTTATGCGGGTTCCAGTGGGCAAATCACGAAGCTGAAAATCGCCAACCAAAGCATGGGCCTCTTCAGTACCTGACGTCATAAAAATATCGACATCGCGCTTGGCCAAAGCGATCAAAAATCCACAATGGGCCAGAACATGATCAAGTTGGCCGCCAAATCCCCCCACCAAAACCAAAGACGTGGCACCTTGGCGCAACGCTTCTGAAATGGCCAATTCACCATCACTTGCATCTTTTTCAACGGGGTGGGTTTGGCGCGGAATATCTTCAAATTTCCGCTCGAGGTGGCGATCAGTGGAGTCAAAATCGCCCACCCACACTTCAGGGGCAAAGCCCAAGCTTTGGGCATGGGCTATGCCGCCATCTGCTGCGATGTATCGGGCACCTTCCAACTGTTGGCGCAGGCGTTTGGTAACCGTCAACGCCCCGCCCAATAAAATTGCATATCTGCTCATCAGCCGTTCTTAGCAGATCATGGCTTGCAAGACCAATGATGCAGCGCTAATAACGCCCTTGCTCTCAACGGGGTGCTTCATTTGAAGCTGAGAGAGGACATGTGCCTCAACCCGCTGAACCTGATCTGGCTTATACCAGCGGAGGGATTGCGGGCGGGTTGAATGGTCGACCCATCGTATTCTTTCGCATCATTTTTAAGAAGG
>JAYUHQ010000333.1:0-1162 GCA_043766895.1 Aestuariivirga sp. | reverse complement strand
GCGGTTCGATTATCGCGTCATCCATCATCATGGGGCGCGCTTTGGCGCCGATTGAACAAGCGGTTGGCACATGGCAACAGTTTTTAAGCTTCCGCAAGGCTTATGAACGCTTGAACAGGGTTTTGGATGCGGTGCCACCTGATCCTGAACGCATGAAATTGCCTGATCCCAAGGGCATTCTTGAAGTTGACAATCTTCTGGTTTTGTTACCAAATTCCGACAAGCCGATTTTGCAAGGCATCAGCTTTAAAGTATCGCCTGGTCAAGGCTTGGGTATTATCGGGCCGACTGGGGCCGGAAAATCGACATTGGCACGGGCCATTGTTGGCTTGGTTCAGGTTACGCGTGGGTCGGTGCGCCTCGACGGGGCCACACCTGATCAACGTGATGATGATGAACGCGGCAAGTTGATTGGCTATCTGCCACAAGACATTCAGATTTTTGATGGTACTGTGGCGCAAAATATTTCACGTTTTTCTGATGCGCCCGATCCAGCGAAAATTGTTGAGGCGGCCACGCTTGCGAATATTCATGATTTCATAATGCGGTTGCCACATGGCTATGACACACCTTTGAACGAGGGCGGCAGCAGGCTTTCGGCTGGGCAAAGGCAGCGTGTGGCTTTAGCCCGTGCTTTGTTTGGTGATCCCGTTTTGTTTGTGATGGATGAACCAAATTCAAATTTGGACGCTGACGGCGAAGTTGCCTTGGACCGTGCTATTCGTTCAAGCATGAAGCGTGGTGCCGCTATTGTTGTTGTGGCGCACCGGCCAAGTGCACTTCAAGCAATGGATCATTTGTTGGTTTTGACCAATGGTACAATGGCTGCCATTGGCACGCGCGATGAAATTATGAAAAAAGTTATGGGCGCTCCGCAAGGCGGTCAAACCAACCCAAACACGGGCCAACAAAAGCAACAACCTCAGACGATCACTGCTGCATCCGGCAGTTTTCAGACTACAGAACCGAGTAAGAGAAATTAAGCATATGAAGCCGATTGAAACCAACAAGTCTTTGCGCCGCACGCAGATTTTTGGCTTTGGCAGCATATTTGTTATGCTTGGTATTTTCGGTGCTTGGACTGCGCTGGCCGATATTAATGGCGCCGTTATTGCTCCTGCCACAATCATTGCTGAGAGCTATTCAAAGAAAGTTCAACACC
>JAYUHQ010000332.1:0-3391 GCA_043766895.1 Aestuariivirga sp. | reverse complement strand
GCCCATGGCGCAGCGGTATTTTCTATTCTGATGCGGGCGATCAAACATATTCGCTTGAGTGACACGCCCGGCCAAGCCACTGACGGTATTGAGCTTTCAGCACAAGACCGTCACCTGCGGCGGAAATTGATTGTCACAGAAAGTGGCAAGGAAGTTTTGGTGGATCTTCCTCTTTCGGTTTTCATTGAAGATGGTGATCATCTTGAACTTGAAAATGGAACCTATCTTGAAGTGCGCGCCGCCGAAGAAGAGTTGCTGGAAATTAGAGGTGTCAGCCCCGCCCATGTGGTTGCACTGGCGTGGCACCTTGGCAATCGTCATTTGGCAGCCCAGCTTGAATGGGATCGAATCCTAATTCTTCCAGATCGCGTCATTGCCCAAATGCTGGAACAGCGCGGAGCGACTTTAAAACTGGTGCAGGAACAATTCTCGCCAGAACATGGTGCCTATCATTCTCATGGATAATGATGGGCGAACCCCCCAACAGCTTCTGCTGTTGTTAAATTGGATGTCACCCGCCTTTCCCATTGGTGCCTATGCCTATAGCCATGGTTTGGAATCGGCCATTGATAATGAACACGTAAAAAACGCTGCCGATGTGGAACGCTGGATCAGTGATGTGATCGCCCATGGCTCTGGCTGGAACGATGCAGTGTTATTTGTGCAAGAATTTCAAAATCAAAACGTCAATGATTTGGCGCTGGCTTTATGTTCATCGCGTGAACGTCATTTGGAGACAACGCAACTTGGCGCGGCATTCCAAATTGCTGCGGCAATTTTTGTCGATGTGAAAAAATCTGAAGGTGAAATCGCTTATCCAGTCGCAGCAGCGCGGGCCTGCCTTGCGATGAATTTAAATCTGCAGGATGCTCTTTTGGCTTTCTTGCAAGGATTTTCCAATTCACTCATTTCAGTGGCGGTGCGTCTCGTTCCGATTGGCCAAACAGCAGGCTTGAAAATTATGCGCAACCTGATGCCTGTTGTTGCGGCAACCGCACAACGCGCGCAATCTGCCACCTTGGCTGATCTTGGCTCGGCAACCGTGTTTTCAGATATTGCCGCCATGAACCATGAAACCCAACACTCAAGGATTTTTCGCACATGAAAAAAAATGGCCCTTTGCGTGTTGGTATTGGTGGGCCTGTAGGTTCAGGTAAAACCACGCTGGTTGAAAAGCTGTGCAAAGCCATGCGTGAAAACTATTCAGTGGCCGCCATCACCAATGATATTTACACCAAAGAAGATGCGCTGATCTTGAACAGGCTTCAGGCCTTGCCTGAAGATCGCATCATGGGCGTTGAAACCGGCGGCTGCCCCCACACAGCCATTCGCGAAGATGCGTCGATCAATCTGGCCGCTGTTGCTGAAATGTCAAAGCGCCATCCAGAACTCGATGTTATCTTCATTGAATCGGGTGGTGATAATTTAGCCGCCACATTCTCGCCAGATCTGGCTGATCTTTCGATTTATGTGATCTCGGTATGCCAAGGTGAAAAAATTCCACGCAAAGGTGGGCCAGCAATTACACGTTCAGATTTGCTGGTCATCAATAAGGCCGATCTTGCGCCTCACGTGCTGGCAGATTTAAGCGTGATGGAAAGTGACACAAAAATTGCCCGTGGGCCAAGGCCTTACGTGTTCACAGATTTGTTGCGATTGGTGGGTCTAGATGTAATCATCTCTTATATTGAAAAGAATGGCGGCCTTGTTTGAATTTGAAAATAGATATTACACGTGAGCAAATTGCCCGTTTCATAGAAGCCATTCCAGATCCTGCACTGGTAGTAAAGGCTGATGGTTTTATCGTTGCGGTGAACCAAAACGCCAACGCCTTGTTTGAACAACAGTTATTAAATCACAATATTTCTTTTGCTATTCGCACCCCCGCCATCAACAGCGCCGTGGCTGAGGCCTTTAGTTTGGAAAAATCTTCCGTTGTCCAACACCAGCTTCATGCCCCCATTTCGCGCAGCTTTGATGTGTTTATAACACCACTGAACATGGCAGAGCTGGCTTCACCTTTAGCACTGCTGACATTCAAAGACTTAACCTACGAAGAACAAATTGAACGCATGCGCACCGATTTTGTGGCCAATGCCAGCCACGAACTGCGCACCCCTTTGGCCTCGCTCACGGGCTTTATTGAAACTTTGCAGGGTGCGGCAAAGAACGATCCCAAGGCCAAGGATGAATTTTTAAAGCTGATGAAAGCCCAAGCTGATCGCATGGCGCGATTGATTGAAGATCTTTTGTCATTGAGCCGCATTGAAACCACCGAACATGTGGCCCCTTCCGGTGTGGTGGATCTGACGATGATGGCCAAACAAACCCGCGATTTGTTGCAAGGCCTGGCCCAAGAGGCAAAGTGTGATCTGAAACTAGAACTTCCCCCGTCACTTCGCGTGGTGGGCGATGCCAACCAACTTTCTCAGGTGATTTACAATCTGGTTGAAAACGCCATCAAATATGCTGGCACAAACAAATCCGTGGTGATGAGCGGCGTGGTTCAAGGCAACACTGCTATATTTACCGTGCGCGATTTTGGCCAAGGCATTGAACAACACCACATCCCACGTTTAACCGAGCGGTTTTATCGTGTCAGCGCCCAAGACAGTCGCATGCGTGGCGGCACCGGGCTCGGTCTGGCCATTGCAAAACATATTCTAAAACGCCATCGCGGCAAAATTCAAATTGAATCAAAATTGGGTGAAGGTTCAACCTTCTCAATTCATCTACCTGCAGTTATAGCCTAAATATATCAAAGGCTTATATTGTCATATAACTGTTATTAAAATGTCGCAAATACGTCACCTCCGAACCCTAGATGACTGCTCGTGACCGACAACAGGAGAGATGACATCATGAAAAATTTATTTGCCGCAGCCAGCCTTTTGGCCCTTGTAGCAACCCCAGCTTTCGCCGCACGCGATCAAATTCACGTTGCTGGCTCGTCTACAGTTTTGCCTTATGCGCAAATTGTGGCTGAAAGCTTTGCCAAAGCCAACAGCAAGTTCAAAGCCCCCGTGGTTGAATCCGGTGGTTCAGGTGCTGGCATTAAGCAGTTCTGCGCTGGTGTGGGCGAAGCCTTTATCGACATTGCCAATTCTTCACGCCCAATCAAGCCAGAAGAAATTGCAACATGCGCCGCCAACGGCGTGAAAGACATCGTTGAAGCCAAGTTTGGCTATGATGGCATTGTGTTTGCTTTTGATAAGTCAGTAGGCGATGTGAAGCTTACACAATCTGATATTTATCTGGCTCTTGCAGCTATGGTTCCAGTGGATGGCAAGATGGTTGCCAACGCCAACAAAACTTGGAAGCAAGTGAACAAAGATTTGCCAGATATGCCAATCATGGCATTTGTTCCCGGCGAAAAGCACGGCACCCGCGA
>JAYUHQ010000331.1:0-3392 GCA_043766895.1 Aestuariivirga sp. | reverse complement strand
CGTCAAATGTGTTTATGACTTTGGCGTGGTATGGCCATTTGAAATTTACCGATAAGCCCTTGTGGGTGGTTATTTTGGCCAGCTGGGCCATTGCTTTTATTGAATATTGTTTTGCCGTTCCTGCCAATCGCTGGGGCATTAAATATTATAATCCGGCGGAATTGAAGACCATTCAAGAAGTGATCACTTTCACGGTCTTCGTGGTGTTCGCATTTTTCTATCTGGGCCAGAATATTACATGGCAACATGTTTTGGGCTTTGGGTTGATTATTGCTGGGGCAGCAGTGGTGTTTCGCGCCTGAGACTAATATTAGGCCTTAACAAATTGGTCTTTGCTATAGCCTTGCAAGTAAAGCAGGGCGGTGAGATCGCCATGGTTGATGACATATGTTGCTTGTTCTTGCACCTTTGGCTTGGCGTGCAGCGCAACGCCCATGCCTGCGGCTTGCAGCATGGGAATGTCGTTGGCGCCATCACCCACAGCAAGAACGTCTGCGGGGTTGAGCCCGCGTTCAGCGCAAATGCGGTTGAGGCTTTCAACTTTTGCCGCTTTGCCCAAGATTGGCATGGCCACTTCGCCCGTTAATTTTTTCTGTTTTACGATGAGTGTATTGGCACGATTTTCGTGAAAGTTGAGTGCCGCAGCCACATGGGACGTGAAGGCGGTGAAACCCCCTGAAACAAGCGCTGTATAGGCGCCGTTGGCGATCATTGTGTCGAGAAGGGTGATACCACCTTCCATCAACGTTATGTTCTCCAACAATACTTTGGCGATTATAAATTCGTCCATGCCTTTCAGAAGGGCCACGCGTTCTTTCAGTGCCCCTTCAAAATCAATATCGCCTTTCATGGCGCGGGCGGTGATGTGTTTAATTTTGTCACCAACGCCTGCGACCACGCCCAGCTCATCGATACACTCTTGATGGATCATCGTTGAATCCATATCGGCCAATAAAATGCGCTTTTTGCGGTTGGTGGCTGGAACAGCGTTCACATCAATCGGCAGGCCATAGCAAAGCTTGCGGGCGGTTTCGAGATTGGCATTATCAAATTCGACCGCTTCACCTTCGGCCAGCCAGCGGGGTTGGCCCAATTTATCAACCAGATGCGGGGTGATTGCGCCAGACCCCGGCGCTGCTATGAGAACAAGAATGGAATTCATGGATGATTTGCCTAAAAAAACTGTGGTGCTTATTGCAGGCCCAACCGCCAGCGGCAAGTCTGCAATGGCCATGGACTTAGCGCGAGCCAAAAATGGGGTGATTATCAACGCCGATTCCATGCAGGTTTATCAGGAACTTCGGGTTTTAACGGCGCGACCGACGAAGGCTGATGAAGCGCTGGTTTCGCATCGGCTTTATGGGCATATTGCGGCGGCGGCTGAGTATTCAGTGGCGCAATGGCAGCGTGAGTGTGTGGGCGAAATTAATCAGGCGCTTGCGGCGGGGCATTTGCCAATCGTATGCGGCGGTACGGGCCTATATTTCATGTCTCTAATCAATGGTTTATCGACTGTTCCAGAGATTTCGTCTGAGGTGCGCGAAAAGTGGCGCAGTTTTGAAGGTAATCTTCATGCGGAATTGATGCTGCGCGATTCAACTTCAGCCGCAAAACTCAATCCGGCTGATCGGCAAAGGCTTGTTAGGGCGCTGGAAGTTGTTGAAAGTAGCGGCGTTCCATTGCCCGAATGGCAGGCAAAGGCCAAAGCGGCGGCACCGTTGCAGGGTTTCAATGTGGTAAAGCTGCATAAGCATTTGCCGCGCGATGAGCTTTATCGCCGTGCTGACTTGCGATTTGACGAGATGATTGCGCGTGGCGCGTTGGATGAAGTGCGGGCACTTCCATTGCTTCAACCCAATCAACCACTGATGAAAGCCATTGGAGTTCCCGAACTTCAAGCCTATTTGCGCGGTGAAATGAGTTTGCAACAAGCCAAAGCCTTGGCCCAAACCGCCACGCGCCAGTATATTAAGCGCCAACTCACATGGGCCCGCGGGCAAATGGCCGATTGGCAAAACGCTACTTGACAAATTTTACCGTTGTCATACTAATCCCGCCTATGAAAAACACTCTTGTCGTCGTCGGATCGCGCAGCACCGCGGTGGGTTAACCCACCGGGACTTTTGGTGTTGCGCGGCAAATAGGCTCCTCTTAGGGGCCTTTTTTATTATGCGATTTGGCGATAGAGGGTACGAAAGGACGAATATGATGGCTGAAACAGAATTAATGTCAGGTGCAGAAATTGTTTTGAAGGCATTGGCCGATCAGGGCGTGGCGCACGTATTTGGCTACCCTGGTGGTGCTGTGCTGCCCATTTACGACGAATTTTTTCAGCAAGACAAAGTAAAGCACATTCTTGTGCGCCATGAGCAGGGCGCAACTCACATGGCCGAAGGCTATGCGCGTTCCACTGGCAAATGCGGTGTGGCACTTGCTACATCTGGCCCTGGGGCCACCAATTGCGTGACAGGGCTTATGGACGCACTGGCTGATTCAATCCCCATGGTTTTGATCACCGGCCAAGTGCCCACGCATTTGATTGGCAGTGACGCATTCCAAGAATGTGACACTGTGGGCATCACGCGGCCCTGCACCAAAATGAATTGGCTGGTGAAAGATGTGAATGATCTAGCGCGCATTATACACGAGGCTTTTTATGTGGCCACGTCTGGCCGCCCCGGCCCAGTTGTTGTGGACATTCCCAAAGATGTGCAATTTGCCAAAGGCACTTATGTTGCGCCTGAAGGCATTATGGTGAAATCATATCAGCCAAAACGCAAGCCTGATGACAAGGCCATTGCTGCGGCGATTGATTTGATTGCTACAGCCAAGCGCCCGCTGTTTTATACAGGCGGTGGTGTTATCAATTCAGGCCCCGAAGCATCAAAATTGCTGCGTGAAATTGTGGCACTCTCTGGCATTCCAATTACATCGACGTTGATGGGCCTTGGTGCTTATCCTGCATCTGGCAAAGAATGGCTTGGCATGTTGGGCATGCACGGCACATATGAAGCCAACATGGCCATGCATGATTGTGATGTGATGATCAACGTGGGTGCGCGCTTTGATGACCGCATTACGGGGCGTTTGAACGCTTTTGCACCCAACAGCAAAAAAATTCATATCGATATTGACCCATCGTCGATCAACAAAACGGTGCATGTTGCTATTCCTGTTGTTGCAGATGTAGCCGAAGCTTTATCGGCTATGATTGCTTTGTGGAAGCAGCGCAATGTGAAGCTTGATCAAGCTGCACTTGGTGCTTGGCATCGCAAGATCGAAAGCTGGCAGGCGATGGACTCGCTCAAATATCGTGCCAACAAAGATGTGATCATGCCGCAATATGCTATCGAGCGGCTTTATGCGCTGACCAAGGACCGTGACACTTATAT
>JAYUHQ010000330.1:0-1164 GCA_043766895.1 Aestuariivirga sp. | reverse complement strand
TTTGTGGTGGGCTTATTTTCGACCCGTATGACGCCATTCAGTTTCATGCTCGATTTTTATCTCTATCCCGTTTTCATTAGCGCGAGTCTTGGAATTGGGGCTTGGGGCTTGCGTCGCGAGGCTTGGTGGCTTGGTATTGCTTATCTCGTTCTGGGCTATGCCATTTGGACTATCGTTGAATATTTCATGCATCGTTATGCCTTCCACCATATGCCGGGTATAAAACCGCTACACATGGCCCATCATGCTGATGCAGATGATTTAATTGGAACACCAACTATTCTATCAATGGTCCTGATTTTTGGTTTGGGCTATTTGCCAGCGACATTCTTTTTTGGCGCCTATGCGGCATGCTTTATCTTTGCAGGTTTGATGGCGGGTTATCTGGCTTTTGCTGCCGTTCATTTTATTGTACACAGGGCGACCCACAGTAGGTTTAAATCTATCCGCAAATTAAAGCGCGGCCATGCCATTCATCACTATGGCAATAATGAATATAATTTTGGTGTTACAACTCTGATCTGGGACCGGGTGTTTGGAACCTACAGCGATAAGATGCGCTAAGGATTATTGCGCCAACTGTGTTGCTGAAAACCATTTGGCATAGAGTGCATCATAAGTTCCATTTTCACGCAAAGTAAGAAGTGCCTCATTCACAGGCTTGCGCAGATTTGAACCGCGTGGAAACAAGATACCGTAATTTTCTTTGCGCAACATCGGGCCAACGATCTGCACTTTGTTGCGGCCTTGCGTGGCTGCGTAATAAAGCAGAACGGGGGAGTCAAACACCACAGCATCGAGCTGTTTATTTTCCAGCGCCGTGAAGGCTTCAGTGATTTTTGAAAATTCTGTGGGCGTAACGTCAAGGGTCTTGAGATATCCAGCAGCTGTGCTGCCCGTTGTAGTGCCCACTTTGCGGCCTGCCAAATCTTCAGGCCCATTAATATCACCCTTCAAAGTTTGAATGGTGAGAGCTGATGTGATGGTGGCTTGAAAATAAGACATGAACACCATGGAAACCAAAATCGCCATGGCCGCAAGAATGCGCCCCCACTTGGAGGCAGGGCTATCAGGTTGCTGGCCAGCCACCGCACCAATGGCCCACCATGCCGCTTGCCAAATGCCGGGGAAATAGTTCTGCGAGATAAAATGGCTTGTGCCACG
>JAYUHQ010000329.1:0-1169 GCA_043766895.1 Aestuariivirga sp. | reverse complement strand
AAAACAGAACGCGTTGGCCGCATGGTTCTGATGCACGCCAACAACCGCGAAGAAATTGCTGAAGCCCATGCAGGCGACATCGTTGCTCTCGTTGGTTTAAAAGATACCCGCACTGGCGACACGCTGTGCGATGCGACCAAGCCAGTGATCCTCGAAAAGATGGAATTCCCTGAGCCTGTTATCGAAATGAAGGTTGAACCAAAGACTAAGGTTGATCAAGAAAAGATGGCAGTTGCGCTTTATAAATTGGCTGCTGAAGATCCTTCGTTCCGCGTTTCAACTGACTCCGAGTCTGGCGAAACGATCATCAAGGGCATGGGCGAACTTCATCTTGATATTAAAGTTGATATCTTGAAGCGCACGCACAAAGTTGAAGTGACTGTTGGTGCACCACAAGTGGCTTATCGTGAAGCGATTACACGCAAGATCACCAAGGATTACACGCACAAAAAGCAAACCGGCGGTACAGGCCAATACGCTCGCGTTATTTTGGAAATTGAACCTGCTGAAAAAGGCGCTGGCAACTCGTTTGAAGCTCGCATCGTTGGTGGCTCGGTTCCTAAGGAATATATCCCAGGCGTTGAAAAAGGCTTGAATTCAGTTCTCAACAGCGGACCAGTGATTGGCTTTCCGGTAGTAGATTTGAAGGTTGCCTTGGTTGACGGCGCCTATCATGACGTTGACTCTTCTGCCATCGCATTCGAAATCGCCACACGCGCCGCAATGCGCGAAGCTTTCGAAACTGCTGGTGCGGTTTTGCTTGAGCCTATCATGAAGGTTGAAGTAACAGCCCCTGATGAATATCTCGGCGGCGTTATTGGCGATTTGAATTCACGTCGTGGCCAAATCATGGGCACATCGACACGCGGCAATGCACAGATTGTGAATGCCATGGTGCCTTTGGCCAATATGTTCGGCTACATCAACAACCTTCGCTCGATGAGCCAAGGTCGTGCTTCCTACACAATGCAATTTGATCACTACGAGCAGGTTCCAACTGCCGTGGCTGAAGAAGTTAAAAAGAAATATTCGTAACCCATTTGTTTTGAACGACCCGTTTAAGGAGATTTGCCATGGCCAAAGAGAAATTTAACCGCGACAAGCCGCATTGCAACATTGGAACCATTGGTCACGTTGACCATGGCAAGACCTCGTTGACGGCAGCGATC
>JAYUHQ010000328.1:0-3428 GCA_043766895.1 Aestuariivirga sp. | reverse complement strand
TGCGTTGGTTTGAGGCGATTAAGGCAAGACCAGCGGTAGCAAAAGCCTATCTTTTGCAAACACCAACAAAGCCAATGACTGAAGAAGCCAAAAAAATTCTGTTCGGCCAAACTGGAAGGGCTTAAACGCCCGCTTCAAAACCCTCATGCTCTGGGGCAGCATTGCCCCGGAGCTCGTTGACAATGTGCCCAAACAAGGCCGCCATTACCACTGCGCCGCCAATCAAAGTATAATATCCCGGCGCTTCGCCCATGAAGAGAAAAACCCAAAACGGCGTGAAGGGCACTTCAAGTGCGGCCAGCAAAGTTGCTTCGGCCGCTGGAATTTTGCGTGATCCCAACGTGTAAAAAATCAAACCCGCCGCATTTTGTAGAATGCCAAAACCCGCGATCAACACCAGATCATAGGTTGAAACGCTGAGTGGGGTTGAAAACCAAAAACAGAAAAACGAACATAAAAACGCTGATGCGGCCATGGCTGGCAACATGGGCACATCGCGGTTTTGGCGCAGAATAACCGAAAAGCTGGCCATGCAGAATGTCATTAAAAGGGCCAAGCCTTTGCCCACCATAGAGCCGCCAAACCCTTGGCCCATCAACATGATCAAAACCCCTGCCAAGGCAACAACGCTGGCTATGATGGTTGAACGCGAGGTGCGCTCTCCGATTGCAATATAAGCCAGCCCTGCCGTAATGAACGGAACCGTGGCGTAAATCACCATCGCGTCGGCAACAGAGCCATAACGCAGCGCACCAATGCCGGTGATCATGCCCAAAGCTGAAAGCACGGCCACAGCCAGCGAAGGCCACCGCAGCTTTTTCAAAGCGGGCCAGGCGTTGCCCCGTTCCAAAACCAAGAAACACAGAAAAACCGCTGTGCCTGAAAACAGCCCGCGCACGAAAAGCAAAGTCATCAAATCAGCAGAAACCGCGCGGGTGAAAATTCCAGACGATGACCACGCCAAAGCAGCCATTGCTGTGAGAAAAAGTCCGAGGCGATGTTGATTCATGAATGATAGTTAACAGAGGGCGTGAAGTTTTGCCATCGCGTATACAACGTTTCAAAGCGGGCCTTGACGTGATGAGCTTATTCAAGCATTTTGCACAAATGCAACTCGCCCGCCCATTTGCCTGCATTATTTGCAGCATTATTATTATCTAGCGACTAGAATCGCTGGCTGGGCGCCGCTTACTTCAAAACAAAATAGCGCTTCCCGGGCCAGAAAGCCTTTAAGGAAGACCATGACTTTGCGCCTTTACAATACGCTGACGAAAAAGAAGGAAGAGTTTCAACCACTCGATCCTCTCAATGTGCGCATGTATGTATGCGGCCCAACGGTTTATGATTTTGCCCATATTGGCAATGCGCGGCCTGTGATTGTGTTTGATGTGCTGTTTCGCCTGTTGCGCCATATCTATGGTGAAAAGGCTGTCACCTATGTGCGCAATATCACCGATGTGGATGATAAGATCAACGCGCGGGCTCTGCGGGATTTTCCAAACCTGCCGCTGAATGAAGCCATTCGCGCTGTGACTGAAAAAACCGCCAATCAATTTCAGGCCGATGCCAAAGCGCTGGGTTGTTTAGAGCCCACCGTTCAACCCCGCGCCACTGATAATATCAATGGCATGGTTGAAATGATCAGTACACTGATTAAAAATGGCAATGCCTATCAAGCTGAAGGCGAAGTGTTGTTCAGCGTTACATCGATGAAAGACTATGGCAAACTTTCGGGCCGGAAGTTGGAAGACCAACAGGCAGGCGCACGCGTGGCTGTTGAAGCACATAAGAAAAACCCAGGCGATTTCGTGTTGTGGAAATTATCCTCAGCCGATGAACCGGGCTGGGACTCACCTTGGGGCAGGGGCCGCCCAGGTTGGCACATCGAATGCAGCGCCATGAGCAAACGTTATTTAGGCGAAGTGTTTGACATCCACGGCGGCGGGTTAGATTTAATTTTTCCGCATCACGAAAATGAAATCGCCCAAAGCCGTTGCGCCCATGGCACAGCGGTGATGGCCAACGTGTGGATGCACAATGGGTTCCTGCAAGTTGAAGGACAGAAAATGTCCAAAAGCGTGGGGAATTTTGTGACGATTGCGGATGTGTTGAAAGATTGGCCGGGCGAAGTGGCAAGGTTCAACATGCTGCGCACGCATTACAGGCAGCCGATTGATTGGACGGTGGATAGCCTTGAGGATTCACAAAACACACTGCGTGCTTGGCAAGACAGCATTCATGGTGTTGATGCATCCGAACCCGATGAAGAGTTTTTGAACGCATTAACCGATGATTTGAACACCCATGGGGCATTCACCAGGCTGCATCAATTGAACAAGCAAAAGGAATTTTCCACACTCAAAGCTTCGTTGCTTATGATGGGTTTTAATCTCAATTTTGCGGTCGAGGGCAAAACGGAAATTGCCATTGACCGGGAAGCCATCGTTGATGTTATCAACGACCGCTTGTTGGCTCGATTCAACAAAGACTGGAAGGAATCTGATCGTTTGCGCGATGTGCTTGCCGGCATGGGTGTGGGAATTAAAGACAATCCCGATGGAACGACAACGTGGGAAATGAAACGGTGAGTGTGAGCGACCCCTCATCCGGCGTTTCACGTCACCTTCTCCCTCAACGGGAGAAGGAAAAACTTTCTTCGCCTTCTCCCGTTGAGGGAGAAGGTGGCGCACTTGCGCCGGATGAGGGGTCGCTGAAATCCAAACAGCAGTTTAGCAAACATCTGCGCCGCAATTTAACACCTGAAGAAATAAAACTCTGGGTCGCTTTGCGCGGGCGACGCTTTGAAAACTTCAAATTCCGCAGACAAGTTCCAATCGGCAAATATTTCGCAGATTTCGTGTGTCAAAGCCGCAAACTGATTGTGGAACTGGATGGTGGCCAACATTCAGGCTCTGAATACGATACAGCAAGAGATGTTTGGCTTCAGTCTGTTGGATATAGAGTTTTGCGATTTTGGAATGTGGATGTGAAACAGACTTTCGATGGTGTTTTGCTGAATATACTCGACTCATTAAACCAACCCCTCATCCGGCGTTTCACGCCACCTTCTCCCTCAAGGGGAGAAGGGAAAGCAGATTCACGATGACCCGCATCTATCTTTTCGATACAACCCTGCGCGATGGCCAGCAGACGCCTGGTGTTACGTTCTCGCTGGAAGACAAGCTTGCGGTGATCGCCATGCTTGACAAATTGGGCGTGGATTACATTGAGGGCGGTTATCCCGGTGGCAACCCCACAGATAACGCCCTGTTTGGTGAGGAACGCATATCCAACGCAACTTTCACTGCATTTGGCATGACCAAGCGCGCGGGGCGTTCAGTGTCGAATGATCCGGGGCTGCAAACGCTTTTGCAAGCCAAATCCCAAGCCATTTGTTTTGTGGCCAAGTCTTGGGATTATCACGTGCG
>JAYUHQ010000327.1:0-23482 GCA_043766895.1 Aestuariivirga sp. | reverse complement strand
ACCCGTTTTACGATTCCATCGTTAAACGCTTGTCCAGATAGTCTGAACAAATTTGTGTGAGGTCTTCAATGCGGTCTTGGAAAAAATGGTTCGCATCGGGAATAACTTTGTGTTCGATGGCAATGCCCTTTTGGGTTTTCAATTTCGACACCAGTGTATGAACCGCTTCAGGTGATGACACAGTGTCTTTGCCACCATTCACAAACAGGCCTGATGCCGGGCAGGGCGCCAAAAATGAAAAGTCATAATGCTTGGCCAAAGGTGCAATTGAGATAAATCCACCAATCTCTGGCCGGCGCATCAACAATTGCATCGAAATCCACGCACCAAAGGAAACGCCCGCAATCCAGCAAATCTTGGCTTCGCGGTTTAATGCCTGCATCCAATCGAGGGCTGATGCAGCATCAGCCAACTCGCCAGCGCCATTGTCAAACAAGCCTTGGCTGCGGCCAACGCCACGAAAGTTAAAGCGCAAAACTGAAAAGCCGCGTGATTGAAACATGCCATAAAGCGAATGCACAATGGGGTTGTTCATCGTGCCGCCAAATGTTGGATGGGGGTGCAACAAAATGGCAATGGGCGAAGCCGCAGCCTTCGATTGATGATAGCGCGCTTCGATACGACCTGCTGGGCCGTTAAAAATGACTTCGGGCATTGTTCTCGAATTACCTTTGCAAATTTCCCATAACCCAAAAGCGATTAGTTGACTCCGCCACTCGGATTAAATAAAACAGTTTAGAACGGTTCCAAAAAAAGCCGTCTGCCTTCAAGGCTCTCGCGCTTTAGCACGGGGCGGGGGGCAAAAAGCAAGCTTTTCGTGCATTCTGAAAGCAATTGTTACGATGAAAATGAGCACAAAGGGCCGTTATGCGGTCATGGCGATGATTGATATTGGTGCAAACGGTGCCGGCAAACCTGTATCGTTGTCGGATATTGCTGAACGACAAGACATTAGCCAAGAATATCTTGAGCAGCTTTTTGGCAAGTTGCGCCGCGCCAATCTGGTGGCAAGTTCACGCGGGCCAGGCGGCGGCTATATGTTGGCGCGTGAAGCGGCAGATATTCAGATGGCGGATATTATCAATGCGGTCGACGAGGAATTGCAATTCACCCGCTGCGACGGCGATGCTGTGGATGGCTGTGTAAGAGGTGAGCGCTGTTGCGCCCATGATCTGTGGTCGTCCATGGGCCGCCAGATGATGAACTTTTTGGATTCTATTTCGTTAGATGATGTGGTGTCGAAACGAAATCTCGCATTGGCCGCGTCCATCAAGCAGGCCAAAGACAGGCATGTTCTGCGATGAGAACATATCTTGATCATAATGCCACCAGCCCGCTTCGCCCCGAAGTGAAAGCCGCCATGCTTGGCGCAATGGACAGTGTGGGCAATGCATCATCGGTTCACCACGAGGGGCGCAAGTCCCGCAAGCTGATGGACGACGCGCGCGAGGTTTTGGCTTTTAATCTTGGCTGTTTGCCGCAAATGATCACCTTCACCAGCGGCGGCACAGAGGCCAACAACATGGCGCTGGGCGGAACCGACGTTGAGCGTATTCTGATTTCAGCAATTGAACATGACAGCGTGCGCGCAGCAGCCTTAGCCAGCGGCAAGCCTGTTGAGGTTATTCCCGTTGATCAATTTGGCCAAGTGAACTTGGCCGCATTAGAAAAAATGTTGGTCGGGCCAAAAGCCTTGGTTTGCGTTATGGCGGCCAACAATGAAACGGGCGTAGTTCAAAATATTCAAGACGTTGTGCAACTTTCTGCCAAGGTCGGCAGTTTAACCCATGTTGATGCCGTTCAGGCCTTTGGCAAACGGCCATTGAATTTCGGCCTTTTGGGCTGTGATATGATGACGGTTGGTGCCCATAAAGTAGGCGGCCCCACGGGCATTGGTGCCTTGGTCATCCGCGATGGTCTCGTCGTGAAACCTTTGTTAAATGGTGGCGGCCAAGAATTGCGCCGCCGCGCCGGAACCGAAAACCTTGTGGCTATCTCGGGCTTTGCAGCCGCTGCCCAAGCGCCACGCGTAGATACAAAACAACTTGTCGACACACTTGAAGCAGCGCTCGATGGTGCTTTGATATTCGGCAACGGCGTTGAGCGCCTGAACAACACCACTTGCTTTGCGATGGAAGGCATGAAGGCCGAAACCGCATTGATGAATTTTGATCTTGAAGGCGTTGCCCTGTCATCAGGTTCGGCGTGCTCATCAGGCAAGGTTGGCCGCTCACATGTTTTGGAAGCTATGGGTGTCGCACCTGCAATCTCAAGCACAGCCCTTCGCGTATCGTTAGGGTGGAATACAACTGCCGAAGACATCCGCCATTTCATCACCGTTTGGCGCAAACTCAATCAACGCTTTAAAGCGAAAGCTGCATAATTATGGCCGACCAAGACACCATTGATCTCGTCAAAACCATCGAAGTCGACAAATATAAATACGGCTTTGAAACGGATATTGAATCAGATTACGCCCCCAAAGGCTTGAACGAAGATATTGTTCGCTTCATTTCGGCCAAGAAGAACGAGCCAGCATGGATGTTGGAATGGCGCTTGGAAGCTTACCGTGTTTGGCTTGAAATGGTTGAACCCACTTGGGCCAAAGTGCATTATCCAAAGATTGATTTTCAAGACCTGTATTATTACGCCGCCCCAAAATCTTCCGCCGCACCAAAAAGCTTGGATGAGATTGATCCCAAGCTTTTGGAAACCTATGCCAAACTTGGTATTCCGCTGAAGGAACAAGAAATTCTTGCAGGCGTCAGGAAGCAAGGCGAAAAATCTTTGCTGGATGATGAAGGCAATGAAATTGCCCAAAGCCGCGTTGCGGTGGATGCGGTGTTTGACTCTGTGTCTGTTGTCACCACATTCAAAGATGAACTGGCCAAAGCGGGTGTAATTTTCTGCTCAATCTCAGAAGCATTGCGCGAACACCCAGAATTGGTCAAAAAATATCTGGGCTCGGTTGTTCCGCAAAGCGATAATTTCTATGCGGGCTTAAACGCTGCGGTGTTTTCTGATGGCTCGTTTGTTTACGTGCCGCCCGGCGTGCGCTGCCCGATGGAGCTTTCAACATATTTCCGCATGAACGCCAAAAACACCGGCCAGTTTGAGCGCACGCTGATCATCGCTGATAAAGGCTCTTACGTTTCATATCTTGAAGGCTGCACAGCACCGATGCGTGAACAAAGCCAGCTTCACGCCGCCGTCGTAGAATTAATTGCTTTGGATGATGCTGAAATTAAATATTCAACCGTGCAAAATTGGTATCCGGGGGATGCTGAAGGCAAGGGCGGCATCTATAATTTTGTAACCAAGCGCGGCGATTGCCGTGGCGACCGCGCCAAAATTTCATGGACGCAGGTTGAAACGGGTTCAGCCATCACATGGAAATATCCATCTTGCATTTTGCGCGGTGAATCATCACGCGGCGAGTTCTATTCAATCGCAATTTCCAATGGCCGCCAACAAGTCGACAGCGGCACCAAGATGATTCATTTGGGCAAGAACAGCTCAAGCCGCATCATCTCCAAAGGCATTGCAGCAGGAAGATCAGACAACACCTATCGTGGCTTGGTTTCGGCCCATCGCAAAGCCACCAATGCGCGCAACTTCACCCAGTGCGATAGTTTATTGATCGGCGATCAATGCGGCGCACATACCGTGCCTTACATAGAGTCTAAAACCTCAACCGCGCAATTTGAACACGAAGCCACCACGTCGAAGATCTCAGATGATCAAATGTTTTACTGCATGTCTCGCGGGCTTTCACAAGAAGAAGCGGTGGCCCTCATCGTCAACGGCTTTGTGCGCGATGTCATCCAACAATTGCCCATGGAATTCATGGCGGAAACACAGAAGTTAATTGGGATTTCTTTGGAGGGTTCAGTCGGATGATCAATTCAACAATATACGGGGCTTTGCTGTAACTTGTCATTGTTCAGTCTCATTGCATCTATGCGCAAAACTCTTCAATCATGGGAGTTGCGGGAAAGTCGTACGAACTTTGAGATTGTAGGTGAGTCGCACTACCAAAATAATCTGTCGAGAATCGCGGGCCCAAAAACGGAAGCGGGAAAAAAATACGACACGATCGCATTGTTGGTTCCGGAGACTAACAATCCCCACGATCCAAATGCCGTCGGAATTACGATTGGCGGAGTGCAGGTTGGCCATTTAGCAAGAGAACATGCGGTCGAATACCGCAAGCACATTGGTTCAAAAATTGGAAGATGTCCGGCAAGAGTTGTTGGTGGTTGGAAGTATGACGATGGTGATGATGAATCCCAAAATGAAGGATCTTATGGCGTGAAGCTTAAATTGTATTGGCCACCAATGCTCAAATCCGATCACATCAATAAATCAAAGCGGAAATTCTGAAAGTAATAAAATGCTCGAAATCTCAAACCTCCACGTCAAACTTGCTGACGAAAATCGCGAAATTCTTAAAGGGCTTTCACTCACTGTGAAGCCGGGTGAAGTTCATGCCATCATGGGGCCGAATGGTTCTGGCAAGTCCACGCTCAGCTATGTGCTGGCGGGCCGCGAGGGCTATGAGGTGACCGATGGTTCTGTCACTTATAATGGTGAAGATATGTTGGCGCTGGATCCTAATGTACGTGCTGCCAAAGGCTTGTTTCTTGCCTTTCAATACCCCATCGAAATTCCTGGCGTGCAAACGATGCAGTTTTTGAAAGTTGCGCTCAACGCCCAACGCAAAGCGCGTGGCGAGAAGGAACTTTCAATCCCAGAATTCATGCGCTTTGTGAAAGAGCGCGCGGCCAAGTTGAACATCAGCCAAGATATGTTGAAGCGGCCCGTGAACGTGGGCTTTTCGGGCGGTGAAAAAAAGCGGGCTGAGATTTTGCAAATGGCAGTTCTCGAACCTTCGCTTTGTGTGTTGGACGAAACTGATTCAGGCCTTGATATTGATGCGTTGAAAGTTGTGTCTGATGGCGTGAACGCGCTGCGTTCGCCCGAACGGGCTATGATTGTGATTACTCATTATCAACGTCTGCTCGATCATATTGTGCCAGATTTTGTGCATGTGCTTTCGGGTGGTCGCATCGTCAAATCCGGCGGCAAGGAATTGGCGCTGGAGTTGGAAGCCAATGGCTATGCTGACTATGCGGATAAAGCGGCATGAGCCAAGCGTTGCAACTCACCGCCGCTGAACAAGCGCTCGGCATTTCGTTGCCGCATCGGCGCATGGAAGAATGGCGCTGGACAGATTTGCGCGCCCGGCTGAACAAGCCTTATCCGCCGCAATCGGTGGACGCTGATCCTAAAGACGTAACCCGTTTGTTGGAAGCGTCGCCGTTTCATAAAATCACCAAGCTTCGCATTGTGATTGTGAACGGTGTAATGGATGAAAAATTATCTCATACTGTGGGAATAGATCTTGTAAAAACGGTTGATAAAAGTCTCAATCTTGCCGATCCACTTTTAAAATTGAATTCAGCGTTAAACCCTAAAGGCGTAACACTTCGGTTTGCAAGTGAGGCTGAACAGTTGGTTGAGATTGTTCACATCACCACCAAAGCAGCGCCTCGCGCATTGGGCATACGCCATCGCATTGAAGTGGCAGATGGCGCATCGGCTTCCATTATCGAAACCTATGTGGGTGAGGGCGATTATGTGATGAACGCTGTTACCGAAATTGTGATCGGCAAAAATGCAAAACTCGATCGTTTGAAAGTGGAACGTGAAAGCGCCGAAGCCACACATCTGTCACATGTAATTTATGATTTAAGTGAAAAATCACGCCTCAACGACATAACCATAACAAGTGGTGCGGCACTCAATCGTCAAAACGGCAAGTGCAATTTCAACGGCGAATATGCCGATGCCAAAATCTTTGGCACATATTTGTTGAACAAGAAACAACATGCCGACACATGTTTGGTGATCAACCATGCCGTGCCTCATGGCACTAGCCGTGAAACTTTCAAATGCGTAATGGACGATAACGCGCGCGGCATTTTTCAAGGCAAAGTGATCGTGGCCAAACACGCGCAAAAAACCGATGGCAAACAATCCAGCCACGCGCTTTTGCTTTCTGAAAATGCTGAATTTGACGCAAAGCCTGAATTGGAAATTTATGCCGATGATGTGGTCTGCGGCCATGGTGCCACGGCAGGTGACATCAACCACGATCATTTGTTTTATTTGAAATCCCGCGGCATTCCTGAAGCGGAGGCAAAGTCATTGCTAATTGCTGCCTTCGTGGGCGAAGTGTTTGATGCCATTGAAAACGAGCCGATTAAAGCCGCTTTGGTTGGCATTGCTGATGAGTGGTTGCATCGTGCTTGATGTTGAAAAAATCCGTCGCGATTTTCCGATCCTCTCACGTGAGGTTTATGGCAAGCCGCTGGTCTATCTCGACAATGCCTCCTCAGCGCAAAAGCCCAATGTTGTTCTCGATGCGATGATGAAATCAATGACGCAAGAATATGCCAATGTGCATCGCGGCCTTCACTTCTTGTCGAATGCAGCAACGCAAAGTTTTGAAGATGCGCGTGAATCCGTGCGCCGTTTCATCAACGCGCCTTCGAAAGATCAAATCATTTTCACCCGCAATGCCACAGACGCCATCAATTTGGTGGCACAAAGTTTTGGCGGCATGGTGATAGGCGAGGGCGATGAGATTATTCTGTCGATCCTTGAGCATCATTCAAATATTGTGCCTTGGCATTTTCACAGGGAACGCCGCGGCGCTGTGCTGAAATGGGCACCCATTGATGATGAAGGCAATTTTCTGCTGGACGAATTTGAAAAGCTGATCGGCCCACGCACCAAAATGGTGGCCATCACCGCCATGTCGAATGCGCTGGGCACCGAGGTGCCAGTGGCAGAGATTGTCAAAATCGCTCACGCCAAGGGCATTCCGGTTTTGGTGGATGCAAGTCAGCTGGCTGTGCATTCGCGTATCGATGTGCAAGCGCTTGACCCAGATTTTCTGGTGTTCACCGGCCATAAGACCTATGGGCCAACCGGCATTGGCGTGCTTTACGGCAAAGCCGAACATTTGAAAAAAATGCCACCATATCAAGGTGGTGGCGAGATGATCTTAGAAGTTACCGAAAGTTCAATCACGTATAACGAGCCGCCCCACCGCTTTGAGGCGGGAACGCCAGCCATTGTGGAAGCAATAGGCTTGGGCGCGGCCTTGGATTACATGACAACGATCGGCCTTGACAAAATCGCCGCCCATGAAAAGGCTTTGCATGACTATGCGATGAGCCGATTGCGCGAAATCAATTCGCTGAAAATCTTTGGCCAAGCCCGCCACAAAGGCCCAATTATATCCTTCACCATGAACGGCGCTCATGCTCACGATGTGGCCACGGTGATTGACAGGCAAGGCGTCGCTGTGCGCGCCGGCACTCATTGCACCCAACCGCTGTTGCAACGTTTTGGCGTGACTGCAACTTGCCGTGCGTCCTTCGCCATGTACAACACCATGGCAGAGGTTGATAAATTGGCAGAAGCGCTTATCTCTGCTCAGAGGATATTCACGTGACCGACACATTAACCCAAAACGCCCCCGATATGAGCGCCATTCCTGCCGATGAACTGGCGCGGATGACCGATGACATCGTGGCTGCCCTTAAAACCGTTTATGATCCTGAAATTCCCGTTGATATCTATGAACTTGGCCTGATCTATAAGGTTGATATTGATGATGATCGCAACGTGGCCATTGATATGACGTTGACAGCCCCTGGCTGCCCGGTGGCGGGCGATATGCCGGGTTGGGTGGAAAACGCGGTGTCCACCGTGGGTGGTGTTGCCAGTGTGAAAGCCAAGATAACGTTTGATCCGCCATGGGACCAAAGCCGCATGTCGGAACAGGCTCGCATGGCGATGAATATGTGGTGAGAACATGAAAGTCGCAATCGCTGCGGTTATGGTTGGCATTGCGCTTGCCCAATCGGCGCGGTCTGAAGAATGTCAGCAACCCGTGTTGGCTGATGCAGCAAATTATACTGTTGCGATTGCTAAGCGAAAGACCAACTTTCAAGACGATAAGGGCAGTCAGACAGCAGCTTATATTTTGCGCGGAGATGAAGTTGTTGTCGTTTCGCAAAGCGGCCCAATGGCATGTGTTGAATTCTCAAATGTAAACAGCGGCGCATTGGGCTGGCTGAAACTGGCAGACCTTGGCCCGCTACAAAAGCAAACTTTAAAGCTCGCTGATTGGGCAGGCGAATTTAAGCGCGATAACTTGGGCAGCTTTGTTAAACTTAAACCGCAATCAGCAGATGTGATTTCTGCAACGGGCGGTGCCTATTGGGCAGCCAGCCTTGAATTGGCCAAAAAGTGGGGGCCAAATATCGGCGAAGTAGAAGGCAGCGGAAAAATTGAAAATGGTGTTGTCCACATTGGAACGCCAGAGAAAGACGGCACAGATTGCAGTATTGATCTGCGCCTTCTCAGCAAACATTATATGATTGTGGCAAAGCACACAGCCGACAATGGTTCGTTATCCTGCTGGGGCCATAATGTAAGTTTTGACGGTCTTTATATTAAGGTAAAAAAATGAACACCCCAATGAGATCTCGCCCATCGGTTATAAAGATAACCTCCGCCGCCATTTCGCGGCTTCATGAATTGATGCAGAAACAAGAAGGCGTTGGCCTGCGCGTGGGCGTAAAAAACGGCGGCTGCGCTGGCATGGAATATACGATGGAATGGGCCAAGGAACAGGGCAAATTCGACGAGGTGGTGGAACAAGATGGTGCGCGCGTTTTAATTGATGCCAAGGCCGTCATGTTCCTTCTGGGCACAGAAATGGATTTTAAAAGCTCTGCATTGAAATCTGGTTTTGTGTTCAACAACCCCAATCAAATCTCTGCCTGCGGCTGTGGCGAAAGCGTGCAGTTGAAGGCAGCGGAAACCGCGCAGTAATCAACCCTTCAACTCAATGAAGAATTTTCACTTTCTGTTGGGGTGCCGTTTCACGATTACTTGTAAACGCCATTCCAACTTGTGAATCTTTTCGCCAGGTTACACGTGCATGTTGAATGCTGTTGTCTGATGGAATCATCAAACGAAACTCGTTGGGAATGGCCGCTTGGTGGCCACACACAATTGTGGCTGTTTCATTGGTCAATTCACGCAATGTACAATTGACAATAGACCAATCAACAGAGCCCACCACTTTGGCTGATTTTAAAACCCGCATCTAACGCCCCACCGAAATCTGAACTTTTATCAGTTCTTGGGGTGGTGATAGTCTATGCGGATTGAAACCAAGTTAAAGCAGCAGATAAATCGAGTTTAAGTTTAATTTTGTGGAAATGGTGATGAGAAAGCACCTTAAACCTTGCGGACCGAAGCCTTGGTTTTTTCACCGGTAAATTCAATGCCCAACATGCCATTGCGCCGCCACACTACGCGTGCGTCGCGGATGGTATTTTCAGCGGGCAGCATGAAGCGAAACACATTTGCAACAGACAAAGGATCAGCACAAATTAACTTTGCGCCGGTTTCAGAAAGGTCGCGCACCGTGCAATCAAGCACCGACACATAGTTCATGCTGATAATTTTAGCACTTTTCAAAACGCGTGAGCGCGGCGCAGCTCGATTGTTTGCAATAGTTTCGGCCGTCATGACATTCCTCTTCCCCCGAGTCTTTTGCGTAAGAATAGGCCGCAAATATTAGGATTGAATGAATGCTTTCTGAACGTGCCTAACGCTTTATTAAAAATGAAGGCATGTTTCCGGCGTGAAACCCATCGTCGTCAGCATCCATCATTTCGATGGGCTTTGGCTTAGGTTGATGGCGTGGTTGTGGCTTTTCAACGGGTTTGGCTTTCACCGCCGGCTCAACAGCAGCAATCGCAGGCGTTGTTTTTGGCGATGCCTTTGGCCCGCGCGTTCTGCGTTGGCGTTGTGGTGCCTCAGCTGATGCTTCAACATCTGGAACTTCCACACCTTCAATCTCGAACCACTCAATTTCCTTTTTGATCAAGGCTTCGATGGCTTTGAGATATTTGGTTTCTTCTTTCGTCACCATGGTAAAGGCAGCGCCATCACGGCCGGCACGGCCCGTGCGGCCAATGCGATGCACATAATCTTCGCTGTGGATGGGAACGTCAAAATTAAACACATGGCTTACATCAGGAATATCAAGGCCACGCGCGGCCACGTCTGACGCTATCAATATTGAAACTTCGTTGGCACGAAATGCGTTCAACATTTTCAAACGCGCAGATTGGTCCATGTCGCCATGAAGTGCCCCAGCGTTGAAACCATGTTGCTTCAAAGATTTTTCTAAAAGCGCCACGGTGGTCTTGCGATTGGCAAACACAATACCATTTTTGATCGTTGTCTGGCTGCGCAGCAGGGCGCGCAACGTTTCGCGTTTGGCCTTTGCATCATGCGGCGCTTTGACAACACGCTGCGTTATTGTGTCAACCGTAGACCCGCGCGCAGTGGTTTCAACCCGAATTGGGTTGTGAAGAAATTGCGCCGTTATGCGTTGAATTTCGGGCGGCATCGTGGCCGAGAAAAACATGGTTTGGCGCGTAAACGGCAACAGTTTACAGATGCGCTCAATATCTGGAATAAAGCCCATATCCAACATGCGGTCAGCTTCATCGATTACCAACATTTCAATGCCGGTCATCAATAAACGCCCACGTTCAAAATGGTCAAGCAAGCGCCCAGGCGTCGCAATCACCACATCTGCGCCGCGATCAATTTTTGCGGCTTGGGGCTCAAACGAAACCCCACCGATGAGAAGCGCAACTGTGAGTTTGTGGTTCTTGCCCAAAGTGGCGAACGATTCTTCCACCTGTGCTGCCAATTCGCGTGTGGGTTCCAAAATCAGGGTGCGCGGCATGCGGGCGCGGGCGCGGCCTTTTTCAAGCATCGAAAGCATGGGCAGCACAAACGCCGCCGTTTTGCCAGAACCGGTCTGCGCCAAACCCAATACATCTTTGCGTTGCAAAGCATGAGGGATGGCTTGGGCCTGAATAGCAGTTGGTGTTGTATAACCAGCAGCCGTAACCGCTTCGAGCACTTTGGGGCTTAACCCAAGTTCAGAAAAACTCATCGAGAATGAAATACCAATCTGGCGAAAACAAATAAAGCGCCCTGTGGGCTTCGCCAACGCCAAGGGCGCCAGATGAAATGTGCGTTAGGACCAATCTGGCAGAAAGTCAAATTAAGTGCGAATTAATGTAAATATTGACCAGCCAGCTTTTCGCGAATGGCAGTCAACGTCAGTTCATCCACTTTGAAACGATGGGAAAAACAATCAAAGGGCCCAAAGGGAATTTTTAAAATCCTTTGGCCGCGATAATTTCGGCCAAGAAGATAAGAGCCTCTTTTTTGGACCAGCAGACAAATTGTATCAAGATCGTTGTCGCGCATAATTCCCTCTCGTTTTGAGGTTTTGCCACTGTCGATTTAAAATGGCCCTAAAGAAAAGCGTTAAAAATGTGCTGATCAAAAAGCGGTTAATTGAAGGCGACACGCGGTTGTTAATCAATGCGTCCAATTGTAAGGCTTAAGGGTTCGCCCACGAATCGTCGGATAAAAAAAAAGGGGTGCTTTTATGAACAAACTTTCTGCCGAATTTTTCGGAACATTTTGGTTGGTCTTGGGCGGCTGTGGCAGCGCTGTGCTGGCGGCAGGGTTTCCGGGCTTGGGCATAGGCTTTGTGGGCGTGTCTTTGGCCTTTGGTCTTACTGTGCTCACAATGGCTTATGCCGTGGGCGGCATTTCTGGCGGTCATTTTAATCCAGCGGTTTCAATTGGCTTGGCCACCGCTGGAAGATTTGCGTGGAAAGATGTGCCATCTTACATCGCTGCGCAGGTGTTGGGCGGCATTGGCGGTGCTTTGGTGCTTTATCTTATCGCAACCGGCAAGGCAGATGCCAACATCGGCGGATTTGCTTCAAACGGCTATGGCGATTTATCGCCGGGAAAATATTCAATGCTTGCCGCGTTGTTAACTGAAGTTGTGATGACTGCCTTTTTCCTTATCGTCATTCTCGGTGCCACGGGCAGAAAATCAGTGGCGGGTTTTGCACCAATTGCAATTGGTTTGGCTTTGACATTGATTCACTTGATTTCAATTCCTGTCACCAACACATCAGTCAATCCGGCGCGGTCGATTGCCGTTGCAATTTTTGCAGGCGGCCCGGCTTTGCAGCAGGTTTGGCTTTTCATCGTGGCCCCGATTGTGGGCGCAGTGATTGGCGCAGTGATCAGCAATTCGCTTTTGACCGATGACTAACTGCTTCTGAAAATGAAAAGGCGGGCACACCAAGCCCGCCTTTTTTTGTTCGGTGAAGTGTTCAGTTCAAATCAAAGCGATCCAAGTTCATCACCTTGGTCCAAGCGGCCACAAAATCATGGATGAATTTTTCGCCACTGTCTTTGCAGGCATAAACTTCTGCCAAGGCGCGCAGCTGTGAATTTGAACCAAACACCAAATCAACGCGGGTGCCTGTCCATTTCAGTTTGCCGCTTTTGCGATCAAGGCCTTCGAACACTTCGCCCCCATCTGTTTGGGCTTTCCACTGTGTGCTCATGTCCAGCAAATTGACAAAATAATCGGTGGTCAAACTCTCAATTTTCTTGGTAAACATGCCATGTTGTGCGCCGCCGAAGTTGGTGTTGAGCACCCGAAGTCCACCAACCAAAACCGTCATTTCTGGTGCTGTCAGCGTGAGCAACTGGGCCCTGTCGATCAACATTTCTTCAGCTGAAATTGTATAGGATGATTTCATATAGTTGCGGAAACCATCTGCGATCGGCTCAAGCACAGTAAAACTTTCAACATCTGTTTGGGCTTGGGTTGCATCAACGCGGCCCGGCGTGAACGGCACTTCAATCTTATATCCTGCCTTTTTTGCAGAAAGTTCCACGCCCACGCAACCGCCAAGCACAATCAAATCAGCCAAAGACACTTTCTTGCCTGAAGCTTTTGTACCGTTGAAGGTTTTTTGAATGGCTTCTAATTTTTTCAAAACACTGGAAAGCTGTTCTGGCTGGTTCACTTCCCAAAATTTTTGTGGTGCTAGTGCAATGCGTGCGCCGTTGGCGCCGCCGCGCTTGTCAGAACCACGAAACGTTGATGCCGAAGCCCATGCCGTTGAAACCAATTCTGAAATGGAAAGCTTTGATCCTAAGATAAGTTTTTTCAGGGCTGCAACATCTTTTGCCCCAATGGTTTTGCTTTTCGCTTCGGGCAGTGGATCTTGCCACAAAAGCTCTTCCTTGGGCACCAAAGCGCCCAGGTAGCGCACCCGTGGCCCCATATCACGATGGGTGAGCTTGAACCACGCCCGCGCAAATGCATCAGCAAATTCTTTCGGGTTCTGGTGGAAGTGGCGCGAAATTTTTTCATAGGCCGGATCCATCCGCAATGCCAAATCAGATGTCAGCATTGAAGGCGCATGGCGTTTTGTTGCGTCGTGGGCGTCTGGCACTGTGCCGGCACCCGCACCATTTTTCGGTGTCCACTGATGCGCGCCGGCAGGGCTTTTGGTCAGTTCCCAATCAAAATTGAAAAGGTTGTCAAAATAATCATTGGTCCATTGGGTGGGTTTTGTTGTCCAGATCGCTTCAAGACCGCTGGTAATGGCATCAGCACCTTTGCCTGTGCCAAAGCTGTTCTTCCAGCCAAGGCCTTGTTCTTCAATTGATGCGCCCTCAGGCTCTGGCCCCACATGGGCGTTGGGATCTGCGGCACCATGGGTTTTGCCAAATGTGTGGCCACCAGCAATCAACGCCACTGTTTCAACATCATTCATCGCCATGCGGGCAAATGTTTCGCGAATGTCACGCGCTGATGCAACTGGGTCTGGGTTGCCGTTTGGGCCTTCAGGGTTCACATAAATCAAACCCATCTGCACGGCGGCCAAAGGCGTTTCCAAGTCTCGATCACCCGAATAACGTTTGTCTTCAAGCCATTTGCCTTCAGCACCCCAATAAATATCTTCGCCTGGTTCCCAAACATCTTCGCGCCCGCCACCAAATCCAAAGGTTTTAAAGCCCATGGAGTCTAAGGCGCAATTGCCGGCAAAAATCATCAGGTCTGCCCATGATAAGTTGCGGCCATATTTTTGTTTGATCGGCCACAGCAAACGCCGCGCTTTATCAAGGTTGCCATTGTCTGGCCAGCTGTTCAAAGGCGCAAAACGCTGCGTGCCAAAACCAGCGCCGCCACGACCATCAGCCGTGCGATAGGTGCCAGCACTGTGCCACGCCATCCGAATAAAAAATGGGCCATAGTGGCCAAAGTCTGCGGGCCACCAATCTTGCGAATTGGTCATCAACGCGAAAATATCTTTTTTTAACGCTTTCAGATCAAGCTTTTTGAAGGCGGCAGCATAGTCAAATTTCTTGCCCATCGGGTTCGACAGGTTTGAATGTTGATGCAAAACTTTCAAATTCAATTGATTGGGCCACCAATCGGCGTTGGATTGCGCGGTGGACGTCATGTGTTTTGCGGCACCGTGCATCACCGGGCATTTGCCGCCTGAATTCGTTACAAGAGTGTCCATCTTATTCTCCAATCAAAAACTGCATTTGAGGGCAGGAATACCAAATTTTCCAATCAACTATAAGGTGTTTCTTTGCTTTGCGACACTAAGGCCGCCGTTAAGCTTACCCACAAGAAAGGTATTTCGTTTCTTCAACGAAGCGCTTAGGTTACGAACATGCTTAGCTTACCCACCCTCTCTGCTATCGACACACCCAATCTCGTTTTGCGAGAAATCATGGAAAGTGATTGTGCCGACATGGCTTGTTTTATGACGCAGGCACGGTATCAAAAATATATTGCACACCGGATGAAAGATGCCAACGAAGTGAAACTATTTGTGGCGCGGCAATTGGCGGCCCAGGGCGATGCACGCCGCAATGTGTTTCATCTGGCCGCAGAAGAACGCCATTCCGGTGAAGTTGTGGGCGATGGTTTTTTAATTTGCCACCATGATGATTCATTGGAAATCGGCTGGGGCCTTCACCCGGCGTTATGGCAAGTGGGCTTTGGCACTGAAATTGGTCGAGCGTTGTTGGGCATTGGCTTTGAGCGTTTCAAAGCAAAATCAATCTGCTGCAAGGTTATGCGCAATAACGTTGCTTCGCTGCGCTTGGCAAGGCGCATTGGCATGAAGCAAAAAGCTGCCCGCGAAGATTATCCCGTGGGGCAGGGACGATTTGAAAAGGTTGATATTTTTGCAATGTCAGCAGAGACCTATTTCGATCTGCCATACTGATCCGTTAAAATGAAAAAATCAGTCACAGTTGTAGGTGCCGGGCCAGCAGGCCTGATGGCAGCAGATGTTTTGGCAACTGCGGGCCTTAGCGTAAATATGATCGACCACATGCCGTCGCCAGCCCGAAAGTTTTTATTGGCGGGTCGTGGCGGATTAAACCTAACTCATTCTGAAGCCTTGCCGAGTTTTCTTGAAAATTACGGCGAGGCAAAACAGTTTTTGGCACCCATCATCAATTCCTTTCCACCGTCGGCGGTGATCGCGTGGTGTGAAGGTTTGGGCATTGAAACCTTTGTTGGCAGTTCCGGGCGCATTTTTCCAAAGTCTATGAAAGCTTCGCCCGTATTGCGGGCTTGGCTGCGCAAGTTGGAAGGTCTTGGTGTAAAACTTTCCACAAAAACGGAATGGAAGGGGTTTGATGAAACCCCCACAATTTTGGCCATGGGTGGTGCCAGTTGGCCGCACTTGGGTTCGAATGCTACCTGGGTTCCGCAATTGCGAGAAGCCGGAGTTAAAGTGGCTGATTTGGTGCCTTCTAATGGACGAATTATTGTTCCCTGGTCTGAGCATTTTGCATCACGCTTTGCGGGAATGCCGTTGAAAAACGTTAAGCTTCAATATGGCTCTTCAATTGCGCGCGGCGAAATTATGATTTCGTCACAAGGGTTGGAGGGCAGTGCCATTTATCAACTGTCGCGGGCGATGCGCGATGAACCAGGCAAACAGTTGTTGATTGATTTAAAGCCCACTTTATCAGGTGAAGCATTGGCCAAACGTTTGGCGCAGCCGCGCGGTAAAATGAGCCAATCAAATTTTCTACGCAAAGCCGTGAACATTACCCCTGTTGCTATTGCGTTATTAAATGAAACCAAAACCAAATTAGATGAACGCGGCTTGAAATCTATTTCAATTGCCGTGCGTGGCCAAGCAGGCATTGAACGCGCCATTTCCTCCGCCGGTGGGGTGATGCTGAGTGAGCTTTCCCAACATTGTGAACTGAAAGCAAAGCCATTGAATTATGCAGTGGGTGAAATGTTGGATTGGGATGCGCCCACGGGTGGCTATCTTTTGCAGGCTTGTTTTTCAACAGCAGTTACAGCGGCCCAAGATTTGATCAAAAAGCTTGCCTAAACTGCGCCACATTTAGCAATTTGAGTGGCACCATGAAAAACATTTCAATTCCCATTATGTTATTTGGCCTTTGCATCGCCACTGCGCCTGCTTTTGCTGATAAAGCCGCATATTGCAAAGCCTATGCCCGAGATTTTGCCGATCAATCTTCGCCAGATCAAACCCAGTGGCAACATAAATATCAAATTGCCATCGATGCCTGTTTAACCAAGCATGTTGCCCCAACAACTAAGCCTATGGTTTTCCGCCCCAAAACCAAAAACATGGTGCCTGCAGCACCTGTTGAAAAACCAGTTGTTGTCCAAGCCGTAACCAAGCCGCCTGTGGCAAAACCAGTGATCAAGCCAGCCGCCCTGCCAACAGCATTGGTTCAAGGCTCGGCTGAATGGAATGATTATTGCACCAAAAAATATGTGTCTTTCAACGCCAAAACTGGAACTTATCAATCAAAAACCGGTGTTGAACGAAAGTGCATTGTGACAAAATAGTTCAGCCGCGCAAAACCATTTCCGCTCCGCGCCAACCAATCATCATGCTGGCGGCATTCAAGTTGCCAGACAATATTGAAGGAAATGCCGAGGCATCAATCACCCTTAATTTTTCAACGCCGTGCACGCACAAAGTTGCATCAACAACGCCTTTGCTTGCAGATGTTGCCATGCGGCAGGTGCAACTTGGATGATAAACCGTTCCGCTGCGCATCCGAAAATCAGCAATCAATTCTTCATCGCTTTTTACACCGGGGCCCGGGCGCAACTCTTCCACGATTAAATCTGCAATGGGTTTTTGTGATGCAATCTTGCGAATGAATTTCACCGCATCCAACATTTCATCAACATCATGTTCAGTCGAAAAAACGTTGGCGGTAATTTTCGGATGCTGAAACGCGTCGGCAGATTTAATCATAATTTCGCCAACCGATGTAGGCCTGCAATTGGAAAGCCCAATCGACATTCCTGAAAATGGGTCTGGCGAAAGCAGGGGGCGTTCATTTTGCTTAGGAATGAGTGTTGAAAACGCCTGATAGTAAAGTTGCATATTGGGGCGTGATTGCGTTGCGTCGGTTTTAAAAAAGCCGCCACCTTGATTGATGCTCATCGACAATGGCCCACCACCCTTAAGCAGATAATGTAAACCGGCCCTAAGCTTGCCCCACCAAGGGCGAAGCTCATCGTTGATTGTGGGCACTTTCAGTTGATAGGTGTAATTGATGCCCTGATGATCTGAAAGATTTCGGCCCACGTTCTTGTTGGCGTGAACAGTTTCGATGCCCAGCGATTGCAGGTGCGCTCCATCGCCAATGCCTGAAAGTTGTAACAGCTGTGGTGAATTCACTGCACCACCTGAAAGAATCACTTCACCCGATGTTTTGGCGATTTTAGTTTGCCCTTTATGCACATATTCAACCCCCACGGCGCGTTTGCCTTCAAACAAAATTCGCGTCACCATGGCATTCGCAATCAACTGCAAATTTTTGCGAGCCAGTGCTGGGTATAGAAATGCGCGTGCGGCTGAATTGCGCTTGCCGCCTTTGACTGTAAGTTGGAAATGGCCAACGCCTTCTTGCGATGCGCCGTTAAAATCTAGGTTGCGTTGAAGCCCTGCCGCAACGGCGGCCTGTTCAAACGGGCCACATGTCCAATGGCGGCCTTGATCATTTTCGCTGATAAATAATGGCCCGCCAGATCCGCGCCATTGGTTAGCGCCTGCCTGATTGTCTTCCATCGCTTTAAACGCAGGCAAAACATCATCAAAACCCCACCCAATGTTGCCGGCCTTGCGCCAGTCATCATAATCGGATGCATCGCCACGCACATAAACCATGGCGTTGATAGAGCTTGATCCGCCGATTACTTTGCCCCGCGGCCAAAAGTCTGTTTGCCCGCCAAGCCCGGCATCAGGTTCTGCCCGATACATCCAATTCACTTTTGGGTCATAAAAGGTTTTGCCATAGCCCAAAGGCATGGTGATGAAGAAGCGCTTATCGCTTCCGCCCGCCTCGAGAAGCAAAACCTTATGTTTGCCGTTCTCAGTCAGGCGATTGGCCAACACGCAACCGGCCGAACCAGCGCCCACAATAATATAATCAAAATTTCCGTCCATGCTTGTTTCTGGCTTGATTGAGGCTGCTTTGGCAAGCGGCCAGCAGGTGAAAAATTTTTGCCGAACTGCATTTGCGCTCAAGCAGCGGCTGGCTTAGGCTTGCCAAAAAGGGACTCAGGAAATGAAAGTTAAAGACCTCAAAGTATTCATCGTTGGCAATCCTCCTCCGGGGTGGGGCGGCCGCTATTTCATCTTTGTGAAATTGACCACAGACAACGGCATAACCGGTATTGGCGAGGTGTATTGCGATACATTCGGCCCCAAAGTGATGCAGGCCGCGATTGAAGATACCTTTGGTCGATATGTTGAAAACATGAACCCGTTTGATTTGGAAGTCATGTGGCGCAAGGCCTATTCGAGCGGCTATTCAGCAAGGCCAGATATTACTTTGGTGAGTGTTATTTCGGGGCTGGAAATTGCTTTGTGGGATATTATGGGCAAGGCCGTGGGCCGGCCCGTTTATGAATTGCTGGGCGGCAAAGTTCACGAAAAGCTGCGTTCTTATACTTATATCTATCCCAACTTGGCCAAGGGCCAAACGGATTCGATTTATTGGAACGCTGAACAATCAGCAGAACGCGCCGCAGATTATGTGAAAATGGGGTTCACCGGAATTAAGTTTGATCCGGCAGCACCTTATTCGGCCTTTGATCCGCGCCAACCTTCACTGGAATCGATGGAACTTTGTGCCAAGTTTTGTAAATTGATCAGAGAAGCCGTGGGCACCAAGGCTGATTTGCTGTTTGGCACGCATGGCCAGTTCACCCCAGCGGGTGCCATTCGCTTTGCCAAACATATTGAGCCTTATGACCCGTTGTGGTTCGAAGAGCCAACGCCAGCAGAGCGCCCCGAAGAGATGGCTTTGGTGGCGCGCGCGACATCCATTCCAATTGCCACAGGCGAAAGGTTGACCACAAAATATGAATTTGCCCGCGTGTTGGAATGTCGTGCCGCTGCCATTTTGCAAATGGCATTAGGGCGGGTTGGCGGAATTATGGAATCAAAAAAGATTGCCGCCATGGCAGAGCCATTTTATGCTCAAATTGCGCCGCATCTTTATGCAGGGCCAATTGAAGCCGCCGCCAATATTCAATTTGCCACATCAATTCCAAATTTTTTGATTCTGGAATCAATTGAAGATTTTTCTGGAATATTTGCCAAGCTGTTGAAAAAGCCAATCCGCTGGGAAGAGGGATATGTAATCCCTTCAACTGAGCCAGGTTTGGGCGTGGAACTGAACGAAGAAGTGGCCCTGTCTTTGCCCTATACTGGCGACAAGCTGCATCTTGAAACAACGAATGTGCCTGTGCGATGAAATACGGATATATTGGTTTGGGCCATTTGGGTGGCCACTTGGCTATGAGCTTAATCAAGGGCGGTTTTGATGTTGTGGTTTTTGATCTCAACCCGAAGCTTGCCGAACGGCATTTGAAAGCTGGTGCCAAGCGCGCCGATACCATCAGTGAATTGGCGGGGCAGGTTGACCATGTGTTCACCTGTTTGCCTTCACCCGTTGTATCTGAAAAAGTTTTGCATGAAATGTTGCCGCATTTAAAAAAAGGCGCAACCTGGATTGAAAATTCAACCTTGGGCCAAGATGATATTTTGCGGTTGGCAGCCATTGCCAAATCCCATCACATCGACGTGTTGGAAGCCCCGGTTACCGGTGGTGTTCATCTGGCGGCGCGGGGTGAGGTTACGGTTTTAATCGGTGGCGAACAGGCCCAATTTGAGAAACATAAACCGGCTTTGGAAAAAATTGGCAATCGCATTTTCTTGATGGGGCCTTTGGGCTCGGCTGCCGTTATCAAAGTGATCACCAACATGTTGGCCTTCATTCATTTGGTGGCGGATGCTGAAGCATTGATGTTGGCCAAACGCGGCGGATTGGATTTGGGCCAAAGTTGGCGTGCGATTCAAGCCTCAAGCGGCAACAGCTTTGTGCACGAAACAGAAGGCCAGTTGATCTTGAATGGCAGCTACGACATCGATTTCACGATGGACTTGGCGTTGAAAGACCTTGGTTTTGCGATGAAATTTGGCGAATCTTTCGGCGTTCCTCTGGATTTAGCCCAAAAAACGCTTGATACTTTTGTCAAAGGCAAGGCTGCTTATGGTGGTGCGGCACAATCAACACAGATTGCTAAGTTATTGGAAGATAAGATGAATACTGATTTGCGGGCGGAAGGGTTTCCCGCTAAACTGGTCTAATATCCCTAATTTGAACAAACTCTGCTGATTGAATTCATCCTACGTTCAGGTTCGTTCTCTTAGAACCGTATTCAAGTTAAACAGATCAAACTCAGGAGACGAAAATGAAAACAACATTAAAAGCCACTCTCGCAATTGCCCTTGCTGCTGCAACCTTTATCGGCACAGCCGATGCAAGCTTTGCCCGCACTAAATCATCCTATTGCCGTTCTTATGCCCGCAACGTTGCGCGCCATGTTGGCGCTGATCATGTGGTCACGGGCTTGGCCCTTGGCGCAGCGACTGGCGGTTTGTTCGGCGCATTAACTGGCGGCGGCGCAGGCAGCAATATTGCAACTGGTTTGGCCGTGGGCGGCGTTGCTGGTGGTTTGGGCGGCGCTGTTTCAGGCTCTGAAGCCAAGCGCCAAGCTTATTTTGAAGCCTATCAAGATTGCATGGGCAATTATTGATTAACCCAAACTTAAACTGAATTCGATTGAATGCTTTCAGCGCGAAATTTGCTTTCGCGCTGAAAGGCTTTTGTGGAACTGCTTTCAAAAATTGCGACCTATGTTTTATTTCCGGTGGGCTATCTTATGCATCCGGGAACCCAATATTATTGGGCAACGTATGTGGGTGCTGGCCTAACAGCAATTTTGATTTATGCGCTGTTTAAACGCAAAGGCGTTCTTTCATTGAACGCCGCCAAAAATTTGGTTTTACCCAAAAAACTGTTTGGCCATGCTTCAACCCAACTTGACATCAAATTATTTTTCATCGGCATTTATTATTTGCTGCTGCAAGTTTTGTTGGTGGGCGGCACAACATTTTTCTCCGTACACGGAACAGTTTTGACTTTCACCAAAATATTTGGTGAAGCGCCAACACCAATTGGCCCCAGTTGGACGATCACCGCCATCACCATGTTTTTGGTTTTTATGGCGGTTGAATTTGGCTATTGGTTTTCTCATTTGTTGATGCATAAAATTCCAGCATTGTGGGAATTTCACAAGGTGCATCATTCGGCGGAAGTTTTAACGCCGTTGACTGAATGGCGCCAACACCCTTTGGAATTGGTGTTGTTTCCAATTTTGATGGGTGGCGCTTCATGTTTGGTGCAGGGCCCTATGGTTTGGTATTTTGGCCCCCAAGCCCAAGTGGTTGATCCGATGACGGCCAATTATATTTCAATGGCCTTTTGGTATACAATTCTGCATCTGCGCCATTCAGAGCTGCCGTTTTACGCAACTGGTGCTTTGGGCAAAATTATTCAAGCGCCAGCCCATCACCAAGTTCATCATTCCACCAATCCGGCGCATTTTGATAAGAACCTTGGATATTGCTTATCGGTTTGGGACTGGGCTTTTGGCACGTTGTATGTGCCCAAAAAGGGTGAGAAATTCAATTTTGGCCTTGGCCATCAAGATGATGCGCTGGAAACAGCCCTTGGCAGTATGCTGGCCCCGATCACCAGAGCGGGGGCATTGATTTTCAAAAGCTTAAAGGCGAATCCTGAAAAAAATCTTAATCCGGAAAATAATGCTTGACACCGTACGCTGTTTTTGTCAAAAGCGGCACAATCCCGAATTGGGTTTCATCCCCGACCTTGAGTAAAGGCAATCTTCGCAGCGAAGATGGCAAACACGCCAGCAAAGGTGAAATCAATACCGCGCAAAACGCGTTTGCGGGTTTTCAGCCACACCACCAGCTTTTCGGCGCCCAAGATAAGGGCAACGGCCAACGGTGTGTTCAGCGCCACAAAATACAGCCCCAAAAATAACAGCTTTGCCCTGGCATCAGGGTCGCTGGCCGAAATAAATTGCGGCAAAAATGTTATAAAAAACAACACCACCTTTGGGTTGGTGAGGTTGACACTCAGCCCCATCAGAAAGCTATTCAACGGGCTGGCGGTTTTTACGCCTGTGGTTGCCACATTAAGCGATGAACCGTTGCGGATGGCATCAATGGCAAGCCAAAGCAGATAAATAGCGCCGAATATTTTCAAGGCCAAAAAGCCGGTGTGTGATGCGGCAATCAACGCTGAAACACCAAAGGCGGCCAACAATGTGTGCACAACACAGCCCAGATTGGTGCCAACTAATGTTGCAAGCCCGGCATTGCGCCCCGATGAAATGGTGCGCGACAGCCACAAACTCATATCCGGGCCGGGTGTAAGAAACAGCAGAAACGAAGCGCCGGTATAAGCGATGAATGTTGGAAGATCGGGAAGGAAGGTCATACCAACACTGTTAGCTAATTTACGTCGGCTCTAAAAGCCCCATCCTTCTCCCAACGGGGGAAGGGTAATCCCTTGAGCTTTAATTTTATTTTTCTATCGCTTGCATTCCTTAAAAACTCTGGCTATTCACCCAGCCATCGCGGGATTAGCTCAGTTGGTAGAGCGCTTCGTTTACACCGAAGATGTCGGCAGTTCGAGTCTGTCATCCCGCACCATCTCTTAATTATGGTGCATCTATTTCCATTGTCGGCAAAGCCTTGCCTTCCAATGTGGCTTCGAATGCACGCAAGCGCTTATAAATTGAAACAAGTCGCACCACATCTGGCCAATCTTCCACCAAGGTTTGGAAGGCCCCGCGCACTTTATCAAAGGCATTGGAAATTTGTTGGAAAAGGCCCAATGACATGGTGCCTGCAACAATGCTCGGAAAAAGCAGGATGAGTGAATAGACCGTATCTGCATTGCCATAAATGCGTTTGCCAATATCAAAATAGAGGTAGTTAAAATAAAGTCTGAAATAGTTTTTGCGAACGCCTGTAAACAATTCACCCAAAGTTGGTGGGTCCGCTCGCGT
>JAYUHQ010000326.1:0-9125 GCA_043766895.1 Aestuariivirga sp. | reverse complement strand
CGCCCAAGTTTGCGAGAGTTGTTTGTTCAGCCATAATCTTAATCTCTCACTGCGTTCTTGGCGTTCATCGCCTTGATATCAAGCTTCACGGGATTTTGCGCTTCGTGGGTGTGGGCTGGGCCCTTGAAAATGCGCAAATTGGTCATTTGTTGGCGCTTCAATGAAGCACCAGGCAACATGCGTTGCACAGCCAATTCCAAAACGCGTTCAGGTGAGTGGCCATCTAAAAACTGGTGGGCCTTGCGCTCTTTGATACCGCCGGGAAAGCCAGTGTGCCAATAGTAGGGCTTGTCTTGGCGCTTTTTGCCGGTGAAGTGAATTTTCTCACAGTTGACAACGATGATATTATCACCGCAATCCATATGAGGTGTGAAAGTTGGTTTATGTTTGCCGCGCAAACGATTGGCAATGATGGCCGCCAAACGACCCACTACCAAACCTTCAGCGTCAATCAAAACCCACTGCTTTTGAATTTCACTGGCTTTCGCCGAGTAGGTCTTCATGGCTGTTTTTGATCCATTAGGTTAAAGATAAAGCGTTCCGAGAAACGCCGCGATGGCGGTTCAATAGAAACGCCAAGGCAATAAGTCAAGAAAATTGGGCAAAATAATCGTGTGGTTTTATGTTACCTCATTTTTGCATGTCAGAACTCTGCCTTAACTCGCACACATTTTGCTGGCTGAATCATTTTTGGTGCTTTAGATTTAATGCACGAGGATCAAAAATGCGAAACGTTCGCCAATTTCTATTTGTTTCGACTTGCGCGCTTGCATTAGCGTCGTGGGTTTCGGTTGGGTTTGCCCAAACAGCAACGCCACCAGCTGCGACAACAGACACAACAAAAAAGCCCGCCGCAACGCCGCCTGCCCTGCCCACATTACCTGCAGCACCTGCGCCAGACGGAGATGGCCCAGCGCCCGCTGATGATCCCAGTGCGGCTGATAGTGCTGGTTCGGCTGATGTAAGTGTTGGTGAGATTCCAACAGTTGAAACTGAAGAGTTGACGCCAGATTTGGCAAAAAAAGCCATTGATGGATATTCTTTGGTGCATGACAAATATCAAGACTCTCCACTTGAAGATTATCAAGACTTGCAGGAGTTTGTAGACAAAGATCCGAAAGGCAAAGACTTCGAAAAAGATATTCAAGGTTTCGGATTCAAAACCGTGAATGAATGGAACCTTGCTGTCACCTCGGTGAGCGTTGCCTATAACAATATTTTGGACGATCAAACGGCTGATTTGAAACAGCAGATTGAAGACATCAAAAAAAGCACTGATTTGGCTCAAGATATGAAAGACAAAACGATCAAATCTTTGCAAAACTCTATTCCTTCAAACAACAATCACAAAGTTGTGGAAGATCTGACGAAAGACCCAGCTTATGCCGAAAAAATAAAATTGCTGGAATCCACTGAAGAATAATTTGGCCAGCAATGAGCCACGATCACTATTCAGATGCCCTGCTCCGAGATATTCTAACCTCGACGAAAACCATTGCCTTGGTGGGTGCATCTTCGAATGTGCAACGCCCCTCATATGGCGTGATGAACTTTTTATTGAAACGCGGATATTCGGTAACCCCGGTTAATCCAGGTTTGGCCGGGCAAATGCTTTTGGGTCAAAATGTTGTGGCAAAAGTTGGCGACATTGCCACGCCCATAGACATGATTGATGTTTTCCGCAATTCAGCAACCATTCCTGCGTTGGTAGACGAATTGCTGGCAATGGCAATTTTGCCAAAAGTTGTTTGGATGCAGCTTGGTGTGTTGCACATCGAGGCAGCCAAGATGTTAGAATCGCGTGGCATACAGGTGATCATGAACCGCTGCCCTGCAATTGAAATTCCGCGCCTGGGGCTTTAATTTTTCGACGGAGTTTTGGCTGCAGCCCGTCTGGTTTTCAAAAGGAGTTACAATGCAAACCACATCGCTAAAATATACAAATGTTGCCATCATCCTTCATTGGATATCTGCCCTTCTGTTAATCTATATGCTTTTCTGGGGTGAGGGTTTGATTAAGGCGTGGGGCGGGGCAACGCCTGCAAATCCCATGCTGCATGTTTCACTAGGGCTATCGATTTTGATTTTGTCGGTGGCGCGGCTAGTCTGGCGTTTGATGAACCCGCCGCCTGCTGATGTGCCAATGCCTGCTTGGCAGGCCAAGGCATCGCATTTCATCCACTGGGGTTTTTATGCGCTGTTGATTCTCATACCGCTTAGCGGCATGGCGGCACTGGATCATTCAATTACCGGCAAACATCCCGAGTTTGCTTCGCTCACTTATTTCAATCTTTTCCCCATGCCGCATTTTGCATTGGGGTGGTTTGGCAGCGCCCATGATCTGATGACCAAACTTGCCATTGGTTTATTGATTTTGCATGTGATTGGCGCGTTAAAACACCAATTCATCGACAAGGACAATTTGTTGAAGCGAATGTCGCAGCACTAAATTGCAACGTTCGCCGTGTGTGAATATCCATTCCACACGGCGGCCAACAACACCACCATCGCGCCCGCCTGATGCAGAAGTGCCAAAGCCAAAGGCACATGCCACAGCAGAGTTGCAACACCCAAACTGGCTTGGGCCACAATTGCCAAAACCAATAATGCCGAAGATGTTGAACGCGAGCGGGCGGCATGAAAAATAGCCAGCGCCAAAATACCATAGGCCAAAAGGCGATGATCAAATTGTACTGTTAAAGCGTTTTCAAAAACGTTGATCCAGGTTGGCTGCATCACGCCCAAGCCTTGCGGGATCACCTGCCCATCCATCAATGGCCAAGTGTTATAGCCTTGGCCAGCATCAAGACCCGCCACAAAAGCGCCCGCTGCAATTTGTACTAAAACCAAAAATGGCAACACGATTGCAAGCCTAGACTTGCGACTTTGGCTGGCTGTATTGAGTGAAAACATCGTCCATAACACTGCAGCAAGAAGAAAGCTGGCCAAAGTGAGATGTGCAGCCAAGCGATATTGGCTAACCGCCACACGGTCTACCAAACCAGAGGCCACCATATACCACCCCAAGGCACCTTGCGCGCCGCCCAACACGAACAACACGACAAGTTTTGGCCAGAGGCCGCGTGGCAATTGGCGGCGCACTGCAAACCGCAGAAATGGCACTGCAAATACAAAACCCACCAAGCGGCCTAACAGGCGATGGGCCCATTCCCACCAGAAAATAAATTGAAAATCGCCCAAGCTCATGCCTTGGTTTTGCAACCGATATTGCGATGAAAGTTTGTATTTCTCAAATGCATCTTGCCAATCATTTGCGCTTAGCGGCGGGATTGTGCCCACGATCGGCTTCCATTCGGTTATTGAAAGGCCGCTTCCCGTCAGCCGTGTGGCACCGCCAACAATGACCATTGAAAAAATCATCAGCGCAACAATGCCAAGCCAGCGCGCTATCCACGGATTTGTATTTGAAATTAACGTCATCATCAAATTTTGGCGGAGGCAAGGTTCCAGAGCAAGTGCCTCTTGGCCGCAGGGACAGCGGCAAACCGCTGCACTATAGAACCATGATGAAAATTCGAATGCGAAAATTTATCGGCATAATCCTTACAGTTGGCTTCATGGCCATCTATTCATTGGTCATGATGGCCTTTGGCGGCGTATTTATTTTAGGCCACGGCCGTATTTTTGAATTGGCGTTTTACGTGATTGGTGGTTTGGCGTGGCTTCCCGTGGAAATGGCCATCATCAAATGGATGTCCAGGCCCGACCCGGCTTAATTCACATTGACGGTTTTGAACTTGTTGATCAACAACGTTGGCAAGCCAGACATCATTGCATCGACATAGCGCATGGCTTGATAGCGCCCAGATACCATAACCCGTGGGATAGCCTGCAAATGGCGGCCATGCCCTGAAACCACAATGCCTTTGCGCGTGGTGAGTGATGCGCGGTAGCCCGCTTCAGCAGCAAGCCTAAAGTCACGCGCCGTTGCATTGGGTTCATCACCATAGGGATAGGCGTTGAAAATAATGTCCTCGCCCAATTCGCGCGAAATAATTGCACGCGATTCTTTAAGTTCTCGTGCGGCATCAATAGAAGACATCTTGCCGACGGAGTGATGGTTCAGCGTATGGGCCCCAATGGTGCAAAGTGGATCTTGATTGATCTTTCGCAGATCATTCCAATCCATCGCAACATCGCGACAATAGGCGTCGACATCGACTTTATAGCATTCGGCCAGATGGCGAATGGTTTGCCTCTGTTCATTTTCTTCCAGCTTTTCGATTAGCGGCAGGATGACGTTCCATGCCATCCACTTTGAATTTTCAGAATTTGTGGCCAATTCGAATGTTTGATCGCCCACTTCGCCTTCGATGTAATCTTCTTTGGCAATCACCTGTTCCAGAATGCGCCACCATAATTCGCATGTGCCTTCAGCAATCCGAGGTGCTACAAAAATTGTGAAGGGGCAATTCATCGCATCAAAAATAGGTTGGGCATAAATCTGGTTGTCTTTGTAGCCATCATCAAGTGTGAAGACCGCGAATGGCTTTTTTGTTGACTGAGAAGATTGCAGTTCAGCAACAGCATCGCCAAGCGAAAGTGTTTGATAGCCTCGGTTGCGAACATGGGTGATCATTGCTCTTAAAAATTCAGGCTCAATTTCCAATTTGCTATTGGGAAAAAAGCCCTTTTGCCGGCCACCGCCCGGGCAAACATGGTGCAGACAGAATATGCTTCCCCTGCCCCGCAGCATTGTGCGCGTAAGAGTAGTAAGGCCGCTGAAATGCAGCATATCGAATGCAGTGCGGAGAATTGCTGGAGAAGCCATTTTATCAGCTTGCGGCGGCCTGAGATTGCGATGGTTGGTTTTGATAATCCAATTTCAACAACAGTGTTTTGGTTTTGCCATTGCCTTCAATGGCCCGTGCCGATTCATTGGCATCTTTCAAGCGGGCTTGGCTTGCCAAAAGCACCACCAAATCTGCAGCATTAATCAGCTTTGCCGTTTCGCCATTGGCTTCGCCAGCATGCAGCAACACAAAACCATAGATCGAACGCAACGCTTTGAGAATTGTTTCAATGCGCTGCGCAATCATACCATCGGCGTCTGGGCTTGTGGCGTTGCCATAGCGGATGACATGAAGACCAGAGGATGGGTCGCGCGCAACAACTTTGGTAAAATCTGCCGCACCGACCACCAGTTCGGCCAAGCCCGCGCCGGGTTGTAAAGCCAACATTTTTTCAAATCCACTGTTGGTGGCCGACATGTCTATGATCATGGTTTTGCACCCCTGATCAGCAAGGGCGCGGCCCGTGGCAATAGCCGTCATTGCGGCGTTGGGGCCGTTGCTGCCAATGCTGGTGAACATAAAGCTGGAATGGCCTTGGGCCTTGTTCAGCCCTATTAAAGTTGCGGCAACGCGTTGTGCAGCACTAGCCAGTTTGGGCGCCCTGCCGTCTCGCAAATCGTCCATCATCGCTGCTGCTGCACTTGGGGTCAGCGCTGCTGGCATAATGCTAAATACCGAAGCGCTGGTTTCCGCTGTTGCCGCAAAAGGATGTGTGGGCTGAGCCGCGCTTGGTGCATTTTGTGCGAATGCTGGAAAATTGAAATCGGGGATGTCAAATTGCGCCGCCTCAGTTTCATTGATGGCATGATGGCGTGGCTTTTCTATCGGTGCAGAAGCAGCTTGCGCCCCGATTGCCAAAACTTGGGCAACAAAGGCAAAACCCAAGCCAAGCGCCAAACCAGCAAGCGTGCTGAGCAAAAGAATGGGCCCGGTTTTGGGGAAATAGGGTGTAGGCGGCGCAAATGCCTTTTGAATGATGCGCGCATAGCCCGGCTGCAGGCTTGAATCTTGGCGCGAACTTGCATCGGCATAGCGGCCCAACATGGTTTCAAGCAAAGCGCGATTGGCATCGGCTTCGCGTTGCAGCGCCTTCAACTGAATTTCCGAAACATTGGAATCAGCTTCAGTGCCCTTCATTTTATCAAGACTAGCGCGAATGGAATTGGCGCGCGCTTGGGCAATTTTGGCTTGACCATTTAAACTGTCTACAATCTTCAAGGCCTCGGCCCGCACTTGCATATTGACCGCATTCAATTCTTGCCGTGCTGCAATCATTTTTGGGTGGTTGGGCAAATAGACCGCCGAAAGCTCTGAAATTTTGCGTTGGGCTGAACCTTGTTGTTCACGCAGATTTTGCACCAATGACGAAGACAACACATCAGAAGAGGCATCAACCGTGCCACGGGTGGCCAACATATTTTTGATTTCTGCTGCGCGGGCAATCGCTTCTGATGCCGCTGTATCAGCGATGGTGATTTGCGCGTTTAAATCAGAGATCTGTTGTGTTCCCAAGTTTGCCGTGGTGCCCTTGATTAACCCAGACTCGCTGCGATATTTTTCCACCGCTGCATCCGATACCGCCACTTTTGCGCGCAAATCGTCGATTTGTTTTGACAGCCACTCTCGGGCACGATCCACCGATGTGGATCCAATTTCATGGGTAGACCGCACGAAAGTTTCGGCCAACGCATTGGCAGTTTCAGCGGCCAGCTTTCCATCACCCGATGCTGATTTAATGCCAATCGCATTTGAATCAGGCACTTGATAGATGGTGACATTGGACATTAAAGTTTTCGTAGCAAGTTCCTTGGGCGCATACAGCATGGGATCATCTTTGAAGCCCAGTGAAACCAGCAGTGTGCCGATCATGCCATGTTGACGAAGCTGTGCGTTATAATCTGGGCTTTTATCCAAGCTCAATTGATCGACTACGCGGGCACCAAGATCGGTGGATTTCAGAACTGTTATCTGGCTTTGCACGGTGCGTTCATCAACAGGATTATTCGTGGTTGATGCTTCACCCACACTGTTTGCTTTATCAAAAGGTGTTGCCAAGTTTTCGATGACAACTTGTGCCTCGGCCAGATAGCTTGGCTTGTTGGCCATTAAGAAGAGATAGCCGCCAAGCAACCCCAGCAGAACCATGGCAGTGATAAATTTCTTGCGAGCAAAAACGCCCTGAAAAATATCAGCCATATTGGTTGAAGGCATAGGTTGTGAGTAACGCGACATGATACCATCCGATGAATAAATTGCTTATCGTGCATTCATGGTAACCAATCCCTTAACAGCGCGGTTCGGGCGCCACTTAAGGTCTTGTTCACCATATTTGTTTATCTCTCAACGCTTAGTGTGTTTGAAGGTTGGCGTTGGTATGCGTGAATTTGTAAAATTTGGTATGGCTCTCTCGTGCGTTTTTGCCTTGTCGGGCTGTGTCGGCGAGGACGCCCAAGGGCCAGCCGCCGCGCCAGGCGGCATGGGTATTATGGCCGATGGTCAGGTGGCTGATGGGCCAAATGCGATTTCCAGTATTTCAAGGCTTCCCGTAGGCAACCGCTTGGGGCCAATTCCACCCTTCGGTACGCGCGGCCACGCCGCGGCGTATGAATTTGGCACAGGCTATCGCGTAGGTGCAGGCGATAAACTTTCAATCCGCGTTGCCGGTGAAGCAGATTTGACCGGAGAGTTTCCGGTTGATGCTTCTGGCGCAATATCGCTGCCTTATGTTCAATCAGTTACCGTTGCCGGCATGACCACACCGCAAATTGAAAGCATGATTGTTGGCCGTTTAAAGGGTGGCTTTATGCGCGACCCACAGGTTTCAGTGCAAGCCGTGGCGCTTCGCCCGTTCTTCATTTTGGGTGAAGTGGGCACAGCGGGAAGCTATCCCTATCAACCCGGCATGACAGTACAGCAAGCTGTGGCCGTGGCCGCCGGATTTGGCGCACGGGCTGATAAATCAGTTGTTCTGTTAACCAGACGCGATGCGCGTGGAACCGTTACAACGAAGGTTCCGCTGGCCACACAAATTTATCCCGGCGATATTATCTATGTTCGGGAACGTTGGTTCTAAATCCCATGCGCATTTTGCACGTTTTTAGAAGCCCCGTTGGCGGCTTGTTTCGTCATGTTCGCGATTTGGTGCGCGCCCAAGCGGCGTTGGGCCATGACGTTGGTGTTATCTGCGACAAGAAAACGGGTGGGGCCAATGCTGAACTGGAATTAGCCGAACTTTCAAAATATTGCAGCCTTGGAATTGGGCGCCTAGCAATTTCAACTATGCCAGGACTGAGTGATCTTGCGGCCATTCGTGCGGTTGCAAAATTTGGCGCTACCATTAAGGCAGACGTTATTCATGGCCATGGCGCCAAGGGTGGATTGTTCGGGCGTCTGGCAGCCAAGAGGCTTGGCGTAAAAGGCGCATACACGCCCCATGGTGGCAGTTTGCACTATTCTTGGAAGGGGCCGGGAGCCATTTTTCTAGCAACCGAACGCGCTTTGCGCAGCACGGGTTGTGGATTGATTTTTGTTTGCAATTTTGAGCGTGAAATTTATGCTCAAAAAATTGGCTTGGGCTCTACGCCTCACACCGTGGTTCTTAACGGGCTTTGGCCAGAAGAATTTGTCACAAGAGCCTTGTCAGCACACCCAACCGATTTGGTGTTCGTGGGCGAACTGCGAAAGCTGAAAGGTGTTGATGTTCTGTTGCGGGCATTATCATTGTTGCCAAAGCCAAATGAAACAACGCTAACAATTGTTGGCGAAGGCAGAGACGAACAGACGTTTCAAGCGCTGACATCGGAATTGGGTTTGGACAATCGCGTAAAATTTGTTGGCCGCAAACCTATTCATGAGGCGCTGACGTTGGGCAAAATTCTCGTCATGCCATCACGGCACGAAAGCCTGCCTTATGTGGTGCTTGAAACTGTTGCGGCGGGCGTTCCTATCATCGCATCATCCGTCGGCGGCATTCCTGAAATATTGCCGCCAGAATCAATGGTGGCGGCAGATCGGCCCGAGGCGCTTTCCCAAAAAATTTCACAGTGGATGGCAGCAACGCAAGATGTTGCAGCCCTCACCCATCGCATGCAGCAAGATGCCCAGCTGCGATTTAGCGTTAACAGCATGGCCAATGCGATTGTTAATTTTTACAACACGCTGAATTAACCAATCATTAACCATCGTTAACACTTCTGATTAACGCCCCGGCCATTCGGCTTCTCCTTTGCAAGTTGGCAGCGTGAGAACATCATGTTCCACTTTGGTGCAAAAATGAAACTTGACCCTAAAGACCTGAAATTTGCTGAGCCG
>JAYUHQ010000325.1:0-9138 GCA_043766895.1 Aestuariivirga sp. | reverse complement strand
AAAAAACGTTGAAGCGGCTGGCTTAACCCGCGTAAGGCAAGTGCAATTCGGCTTTTAGGCCCGGTTGATTGTCGCTGAGAATTAACTTTCCGCCCAGCAATGTGGCGATGCTTGAAACCAAACTTAAGCCCAATCCGTTGCCGGGTTTTGTGCGGCTTTCATCAAGCCTAACAAAGCGATCAAGCACACGGGTTCGGTCTTTTTCGGGAATGCCTGCGCCCTGATCAGCCACCGTAATAATTGTGTTCGTCTGATCAGTTCTGCCGCTGACAAGGATATGCGTGCCACCACTTTTGGATGCGCCATATTTTAATGCGTTATCCAACAGGTTGGTGAGGGCTTGGGCCAAAAGCTCGCGCTTGGCTTTGATGATCAGGCCAGGCTTTGCTTGCAGTTGAATAGTGCCGTGGTTTTCTTCGGCCAAGGGCTCATAAAGTTCCACCACATCTGCCAAGGTTGTATAGGCATCGAGGTTTTCAAGGCTGGTGCGTTGTTGGCCCGATTCCAGTTGCGTAATCGAAAGCAGCGCATTGAAGGTGGCCAGAAGATTATCACAATCATGCACATTTTGTTCGAGTGCTTGGCGCTGTGCCACCTTGTCTTCGCCACGCAGCGCATCTTCCAAACGCGCGCGCATTCGGGTGAGCGGGGTTTTTAAATCATGGGCCACGTTGCCTGAAACTTCGCGCATGCCTTGCATCAGAAGTTCAATTTTGTTGAGCATGTCGTTTAGTGACCGCGCAAGCCTGTCAAGCTCATCACCCGTGCCTGAAACGGGCATACGATCTGAAAGATTGCCGTTCATAATTTTCTGGCTGGTATTGGTAATGGAATCAACTCGGCGCAAAAAACTGCGGCTGAAGGCAGTGCCCACACCTAAACCAATCACAACGGCAAACCCCAATCCCCAATAGAGCGAATATAAAATACGATCACGAAAAATTCGAATATCTTCCACATCGCGTGCCACAACCAATTGATAGCCATCAGGCAGTTGCACATTATAGCCATGGGCCGTGTGATCAGCCGTGGCGTTTTTGTCGGTGGTTTTGATTTTGAAATCAAACCACGAATCGTCAGGAATTGAATTGATCGGAAGCGAAACAAGATTGCCCGCAATGTGATTTCCTGAAGGATCCGCCAACATATAAAGCATGTCGCCCTTTTGGGCATTGCGGCGTTCAATGGTTTCAAGAATGCCAGCAACACCGCCAACGCGATATTGATCGGTGAGGCCCAAAACATCAGCACGGATGGTTTCCTGGTCTTGCTGTTCCAGCAAACTGATCGTGTCGTAATAAACATAGCTTAGAATAGCGATGATCGACGCCATAAAGAAAAAAAGATAAAGCGCCGATAATCGAAACGTCGATGTTCGGAAGAGTTTAAATCTACCTGGCACGGATCATGTAACCAGCGCCGCGCACAGTTTGCAAAAGCGGTTCAGCAAAGCCTTTGTCAAGCTTGCCGCGCAGCCTTGAAACGTGAACGTCAATCACATTGGTTTGCGGGTCAAAATGATAGTCCCACACATTTTCAAGCAGCATGGTGCGCGTTACAATATGGCCAGCATTGCGCACCAGATATTCCAACAATTTAAATTCACGGGGTTGCAAAATAATGGGCTTGCCATCGCGTGTTACAGTGCGGGTTAACAAATCAAGTTCCAGATCAGCGGCTTTTAACTTGGCATCCTTGGGGTCCAGCAACTTGCGCGCGCCCAAACCTTCAACACGAGCCAGAAGTTCAGAAAACGAATAAGGCTTGGCCAAATAATCATCGCCGCCGGCGCGCAGGCCTTTCACGCGTTCATCAACATCGCTTAAGGCACTAAGGATAAGAATAGGGGTTTTATGGCCGTTGGAGCGCAGTTTGCTGATGATGGTAAGTCCATCCACCTTTGGCAACATGCGATCAACAATCAACACATCATGGCGGCCCTCGTTGGCTACGGCAAAACCCAATTCACCATCGCCTGCCAGATCAACAATATGGCCACTTTCTTTCAGGCCTTTCATCAGCCAAGAAGCAGCGTCCTTGTCGTCTTCAATGATCAGAATGCGCATGTAATTGCCTGTGCCAGCCCAAACATCGGCTGTCAATTCAGCGTTTGTTTCAGATTTTTGCGGTTGCATTGCACTGCCCCTTTTTAATTGTGATGAAATGCGCCCCTATCAATTCTCGATAAGGGCGCACAGGCTTGTTATCCTTTGGCTTTTCCAAGCGTTACAAAGCTTTGGCCTTGGGCGGTTTTAACCAGCAACAGAACTTTTTTGTCGCCAGCCTTTTTCAAAGCTTCATCAACGCTGGCTTGGTCTGTCACTTCAGAACCGGCGATTTTCAAAATCGTATCGCCTTCCTTCAGAACAGATTGGGCAGCATCAGACTTTGGATCAATCTTGGTGATTTTAACGCCTTTGCCATTGGCAGCAGGTTCAACCTCTAAACCAAAGGCCGCAAGGGGTGCTGCGGGTGCGGCATCGCCTTGGCCGGCGTTGGCCATTTGCGGGGTTTCAGTTGGCATTGTGCCTAAGGTTACAGTGATGGTTTGGGCTTTGCCATCACGGATAATCGCAAGCTTCACATCGGTGCCTGGCGAAACTTTGCCAATCACTTTTGCCAAATCACGATCATCAGCAATTTCAACGCCGTTCACTTTTAAAATTGTATCCCCGGGCTTTAAGCCTGCTTTCAAAGCGGGCGAACGCTCGGTCAAATCAGAGATCAACGCGCCCTTGGTGCCATCAAGGTGCAAGCTATCAGCAATATCTGCTGTAACAGGTTGAATTTGCACACCAAGCCAACCGCGCGTTACCTTGTGGTTGGTTTTCAAGCTGTCGATCACGTTCATGGCAGTTGCTGCTGGGATTGCAAACCCGATGCCCACAGACCCACCCGATGGTGAATAGATCGCCGTGTTAATGCCGATCACATCGCCTTCAAGGTTGAAGGTTGGGCCGCCAGAGTTGCCCTTGTTGATGGATGCATCAATCTGCAAGAAATCATCATAAGGGCCGTTGCCAATATCACGGCCACGGGCCGAAATAATGCCTTGGGTAACTGTGCCGCCCAAACCAAAGGGGTTGCCAACGGCCATAACATAATCGCCCACTTTAGCTTCGGTTGTGGCGAAGTTTACATGGGGGAAGGATTTGTCACCTTTAATTTTAAGCAAGGCCAAATCAGTTTTCGGATCAGTTCCAATAACAGTAGCATCAAAGCTATCACCATTCTGGAATTTCACTTTAACCGAGGTGGCATCGGCCACAACGTGGTTGTTGGTGACAACAAAACCATCAGACGACAACACAAAGCCAGACCCCAAGGCCATGCCACCGCCCTGTGGGTTGTGGGGCATGCGGTTCTTAAATTGGGGGAACTGGTTGAAGAAATCTTTGAGGCCCGGAGGAAGCTGGTCGCCGCCGCCATCACCATTGTCGGCAGTGTCCGTTGCTTTGTCGCCCAGCTTCACTTCAACGCTGACAACAGAAGGCATGACTTTTTCAACAAGCGGGCTTAAAGATTTGGTCGCATCCAAACCGGCAATGGCCTCGGCGTGGGCGATTTGCACGGGTGGCAATGCCACGATGGCTGAGGTTAGAACGCTGGCTGACAATAATGCTGCGGTCAGCAAGCCATAAACGGTTTTGCGAGGGGATTTGATTTTATTCAACATGAAAAACTCTCCTTCATTTGATGAAGAACAGTATCGTCTCTGCTGCGTTACTTAAACATTACCATATTATGAAGAGATCGTAATGTTTGCGGCAACCGTGTGAAATCTTTGCTTCATTGCGGCCAAAAGGTGGAAATGGCCGCATTTCAGCCTTTCCACTGGCCTTGGGCTTTCAGTTTATCGACAATTTCCTTGGGCATATATTTCTCATCATGTTTGGCCAGAACTGAGTCGGCCTTGAAGGTGCCATCGGCGGCCATTGCCCCTTCGGCCACCACGCCTTGGCCTTCTTTGAATAAATCGGGCAACAGTCCTTTATAGTTCACCTTCAATGTGCTGGTCATATCTGTCACGGTGAAGGCCACAAGGCCATCGTTGCCTTTTATCAGTGTGCCTTTCTCCACCAAACCGCCAAGTCTTATGCGCTGGCCTGATGTGATGTGTTTTTGGGCAATTTCGCTTGGCGTGTAGAAAAAAACAATTGAGTCGTTCAGTGCATAAAGCACCAAACCTGCAGCCACAGCCAACAGCCCAAGGCCTGCCAAAATAATGCTTAATCGCTTTTGTTTGCGTGTCATTCCAGCCCTTTAACATTATGCGAAAACCGACGTCCATGGCCCATTGTCGCAGTGGAGCAGCCCCACGTCGGAAAGCATTGGAGCATGGCTTTGGCATCTGATAGAACCAAAATTATGTTGAAACCTCGCTATTCGATATTTTCCCTCGCCCGCAACGCGATGAATTACCATAAGGATTGGGAACGCGCGTGGCGCTCGCCCCAGCCTAAGGCTGAATATGATGCCGTGATTGTGGGTGCTGGCGGCCATGGTTTGGCCACCGCCTATTATTTGGCCAAAAACCATAAAATGACGAATATTGCCGTTGTTGAAAAAGGCTGGCTTGGCGGCGGCAACACCGGGCGCAACACCACCATCATTCGTTCAAACTATCTGCAAGACCCATCCATCGCCATTTATGAATTGGCCCGCTCGCTCTATGAAGGGCTGACGCAAGATTTGAACTATAACGTCATGTTTTCCCCACGCGGCGTTTTAATGCTGTGCCAAACCCAACACGAGCTTCGCGCGTTTCAGCGCACCGCCCATGCCAACCGCTTGGCGGGATTGGATTGCCGCATGGTAACACCAGCGGAAGTGAAACAAATCTGCCCCATCATCAACGATGATCCGAATTGTCGCTATCCCATTCTGGGCGCGTATTATCAACCGCGTGGCGGCACGGGGCGCCATGACGCTGTGGCTTGGGGTTATGCGCGTGGCGCTGATGCCATGGGCGTTGATATAATCCAAAACTGCGAAGTGACAGGCATTACGCGGGAAGGCGGAAAAGTCACTGGCCTTTCAACCACACGCGGCGAAATTAAAACCAAAAAAGTTGGCGTGGTAACGGCTGGCCATGTTTCCACCATTATGGATATGGCTGGCATTCGTATGCCCATTGAATCGCTGTGCTTGCAGGCGCTGGTGTCTGAACCCATTAAGCCAGTGCTTGATTGCGTGGTGATGGCCAACACTGTGCATGGTTATATGAGCCAATCTGACAAGGGCGAACTTGTGGTGGGTGGCGGCACCGATCCTTATAATAATTATTCGCAGCGCGGTTCTTTCCCCGCGTTGGAACACACGATCACGGCTTTGGTTGAAACCTTCCCCATCATCTCAAGGCTGCGCATGTTGCGCCAATGGGGCGGCATTGTGGATATGACGGGCGATCGTTCACCGATTTTGTCGAAGACTGATATTGAAGGGCTTTATGTGAACTGCGGCTGGGGCACGGGCGGTTTTAAAGCCATTCCGGGTTCTGGCTATGTGTTTGCCGATACGATGGCCAACGACAGGCCACACCCGATTGCCGAGCCCTTTTCATTGAAACGTTTTGAAGAAGGGCGGTTGATCGACGAAAGCGTTGCAGCAGCCGTAGCGCATTGATGATTACTTCTGCTCATAATTTAAAACCGTCATCCCGACGAAAGTCGGGACCCAGACTGTCAAACTCCGCGCTTGTTGAAAGCCTGGGTCCCGACTTTCGTCGGGATAACGATCAAACAAATAGTGAGGGCAAATAATGTTATTGGTAACCTGCCCCGTTTGCAACGCCACGGGCGATGAGACTGATTTTCATTTTGGTGGCCAAGCGCATGTAGCGCGGCCTGCCACAACTGATCCTGTGAACATCACCGATCAACAACAGCGTGATTATCTGTTCATTCGGCATAACCCCAAGGGTTTGCATTTTGAGCGGTTGCGCTGTGATCGCGGCTGCGGAAAATGGTTTCATGCGGCGCGCGATACGCTCACGCTGGAATTTAAGGCGTTTTATGGCATCACTGAATTGCCGCCCGCTGATGTGATGGCGCAGGCCAAAGGCGCTTGGGCCGATTATTTTAAAATGCGTTTGAAAAAGAGCACCTGATGGCAAAACCGTTTCGACTTTCTGAAGGCGGCAGCCGCATTGATCGCACGTCGCGCGTGACATTTTCATTCGATGGCCGCGATGTGCAAGGCTTTGCAGGCGATACGTTGGCTTCAGCGGTTTTGGCATCAGGCCAGAAAATATTTGGGCGCAGCTTTAAATATCATCGCCCGCGCGGTGTGGTGGGCTTAGGCTCTGAAGAAATGAACGCGCTGATCGGCGTTGGCCAAGATCAACGTCATGAACCCAATTTGCGCGCCACACAAATTGAAATTTTTCCAGGGCTGGTGGCCGAAAGTCAAAATCGTTGGCCATCACTCAATTATGATATTGGCGCTTTGAACAGCACCGTTGCGCGGTTCTTGCCTGCTGGCTTTTATTATAAAACCTTCAAATGGCCGCAAGCCTTTTGGAAACATGTTTATGAGCCCATCATTCGCCGTGCCGCTGGCTTGGGCAAAGCCGCAACGGGCCGCGACCCTGACACTTATGAACACATGCATGTGCATTGTGATGTGTTGGTTGTGGGCGCTGGTCTTGCTGGTTTGGTTGCCGCTGAAGCCGCAGCACTGAGCGGCGCACGCGTGGTGTTGGCTGATGAGAACCCCGAACTTGGTGGCATTGCTGATCTCACCGCAGGCATGATTGATGGTGCTTGTGTTGCTGATTGGGTAAAGCCCGTGGCAGATCGTTTGGCCGCCATGCCCAATGTGCACATTTTAAAACGCACAACAGTTGTTGGCCATTTTGCGCATAATTATTTGATGATGGCTGAGCGTGTGGCCGACCATGATCCAAACTTGTTGCTTGAAGGCGCACCCCGCCACCGCATGTGGAAAGTGCGCACAGGTCATGTGATCTTGGCCACGGGCGCTTTGGAACGCCCCATTGCCTTTGCCAATAATGACAGGCCGAATATCATACTGGCTTCAGCTGTGCGCGGTTTGGTTGAACGCTATGGCGTTTCACCCGGCAAAAACGGCGTGGTGTTCACCAACAATGATGACGCTTATCTCACTGCATTTGCGTTAAAAAAAGCGGGTGTTAACGTGCGTGTGGTTGACTCGCGTGCGCAGGCTGATGGTGATTTGGTTAAGCGTGCGCAAGCGGATGGCATTGAAGTTGCGCTGTCGTCTGTTGTGTCGGCGGTTGAAGGCACCAAGGGTGTTGAGGCGGTTAAAATTGCGGCCTATCGCAAAGGCCAAGGCCGCGTGATTACTGAACGTAAAGTGGATTGTGATTTTATCGCCATGTCTGGTGGGTTTAATCCGGTGCTGCATCTTTGGGCGCATAATGGCGGCAAAATTAAATTTGATGATGGCTTGCAAAGCTTCAGGCCCGATCAACACCGCGATGCGATCATTGCGGTGGGTGCGACCAACGGCACGATGAGCGTTGCTGAAACTTTGATAGAAGCACGCACGGCGGGTGAAGTTGCGGCCAAATCGACTTTGAAAAAAGCCAAGGCTGTAAAAGCTTCCAAACTTGATGTGCAAGAACCCAAACGCAGCCCATTGCAATCCCTTTGGTTTGCGCCAGCCACGGGCAAATATAATGAAGGCAACAAGCACTTCATTGATTTTCAAAATGATGTAACGGCAGCAGATTTGGAATTGGCCCAGCGCGAAGGTTATGAAAGCGTTGAACACACCAAGCGTTATACCACATTCGGCATGGCCACTGATCAGGGTAAAACCTCAAACCTCAATGGTTTGGGCGTGTTGTCTGAAGCAACGGGAAAACCAATTCCAGAGATTGGCACAACCACGTTCCGCCCACCGTATACGCCCTATTCTTTTGGCGCGATTGCAGGTTCGCTGACGGGCAACTTGTTCCTGCCCGTGCGGCGCACATCGGTTTTCAAATGGCACACCGATCATGGCGCAACGTTTGAGCCCGTAGGCCAATGGCGCAGAGCTTATACATATGCCGGTGCAGGCGAAGACAAACACCAATCCATCACGCGTGAAATCCTCAGTGTACGGAACAATGTGGGTTTGCTTGATGCATCCACCCTTGGCAAGATTGAAATCAAAGGGCCGGATGCGGCAGAATTTTTAGACCGCATGTATACCAACACATATTCAACCTTAAAAATCGGCCGCTGCCGTTATGGCTTGATGATGAATGAGTTGGGTTTTGTCACCGATGATGGCGTAACCGTGCGTTTGGCCGAAGATCATTTCTTGATGCACACAACATCGGGCGGCGCTGATCGTATTTCAGCCTGGTTGGAAGAATGGCTGCAAACGGAATGGACGCAGTATAAAGTGTTCGTCACACCTGTCACCGAACAATGGTCGCAGTTTGCTTTGGCAGGACCTCGTGCGCGTGATGTGTTGGAAAAACTTGGTGCAGATTTTGATCTTTCCAACGAAGCCTTTCCGCATATGAGTTTCAAGTCCGGGCATTTGGGAACATTCCCGGTGCGGGTTTATCGCATCTCGTTTTCTGGCGAACTTTCTTACGAAGTTGCAACGCCAGCTGGCATGGGCCTTTCATTGTGGAAGGCAATTCTTGAAGCTGGCGAAGAATTTCAAATCATGCCCTACGGCACCGAAGCCTTGCACGTGTTGCGTGCTGAAAAAGGCTATATTGTTGTGGGCGATGAAACTGATGGCACAACAACGCCAGATGATGTGGGCCTTGCCGGCATGGTTTCAAAAAAGAAAGCAGACTTTTTGGGCAAGCGTTCGCTGGAACAATCTTATCTGAAAGCATCAGGCCGCAAACAGTTGGTGGGTCTTTTCACCGAAGAACCCAGCGAAGTTTTGCCAGATGGTGCTTACGCAGTTGAGAGTGTGAAAGACAAGCCACCGATGAAAATGATAGGCCAAGTCACTTCCACCTATATGTCACCAACGCTTGGCCGATCCATCGCCATGGCGCTGATTGAAAATGGTCGCGCGCGCATGGGCGAGACAATTTCATTTCCGCTGGAAGGCGGCAAGGTTGTGAAGGCTAAAATTGTTGATCATGTTTTCTATGACAAAGATGGAGGCCGCATCAATGCTTGACGCACAGTTTGA
>JAYUHQ010000324.1:0-1195 GCA_043766895.1 Aestuariivirga sp. | reverse complement strand
CCATGGCCAAAGAGAAATTTAACCGCGACAAGCCGCATTGCAACATTGGAACCATTGGTCACGTTGACCATGGCAAGACCTCGTTGACGGCAGCGATCACCAAGATTTTGGCTGAAACGGGCGGTGCGACATATACAGCGTATGACATGATTGATAAGGCGCCGGAAGAACGCGCGCGTGGTATTACAATCAACACAGCGCATGTGGAATATCAAACCAAGAAGCGCCATTATGCGCATGTGGATTGCCCGGGCCATGCTGACTATGTGAAGAACATGATCACGGGTGCAGCCCAAATGGATGGTGGCATTCTTGTTGTGTCGGCAGCTGATGGCCCGATGCCACAAACGCGCGAGCACATTTTGCTTGCCCGTCAGGTTGGTGTGCCAGCGCTTGTTGTGTTCATGAACAAAGTGGACATGGTTGACGATGCTGAATTGTTGGACTTGGTTGAAATGGAAGTGCGCGAGCTGCTTTCATCGTATCAATTCCCTGGCGATGATATTCCGATCATTCGGGGTTCGGCCTTGGCTGCTTTGAACGGCACCACGCCTGAGATTGGCCGCGATGCCATTTTGAAGCTGATGGAAGCTGTTGATACTTACATTCCACAGCCAAACCGTCCGATTGATTTGCCATTCTTGATGCCGATTGAAGATGTGTTCTCAATCTCTGGCCGCGGCACGGTTGTGACGGGTCGTATTGAGCGCGGCATTGTCAAGGTTGGCGAAGAAGTTGAAATCGTCGGCATTCGCGACACGGTGAAGAGCACTGTGACTGGCGTTGAAATGTTTAGGAAGTTGCTGGACAGCGGTGAAGCTGGCGACAACGTTGGCGCTTTGCTTCGTGGTATTGAACGTGAAGGCGTTGAACGTGGCCAGATTTTGTGCAAGCCCGGTTCTGTAAAGCCACACAAGAAGTTCACGGCTGAGGTTTATATTTTGACCAAGGAAGAGGGTGGTCGTCACACGCCATTCTTCAACAACTATCGTCCACAATTCTACTTCCGCACGACGGACGTGACGGGTGTTGTCACCTTGCCAGAAGGCACCGAAATGGTGATGCCTGGCGATAACATCTCGTTCCAGGTTGAGCTTATTCAACCCATCGCCATGGAAGAAAAACTGCGCTTTGCCATCCGCGAAGGCGGCCGCACAGTAGGTGCCGGCGTTGTGGCTTCAATCTCGGAATAATT